>JACAFC010000293.1 GCA_013388515.1 Ignavibacteriaceae bacterium
CCATACAACGGTGACACATTATCATATGTGAATTGGCAGATAATAGCAGATACAACATCAAGCGGAGGATTACTGCCGAACCGCGTATATGAATTAGTACGAGATGGAATATACTTGATGAACCGAACATTAACGATACCCTCAGGTAAGAAACTTCACATACGTGCAGCAGAGGGAAGCGGCAAGAAGCCGATAATCTATTTGTGGGAATCAGGTACAGGTTCAACGCCGACACGCCCGCCAGGAAACTTTGTAGTATTAAATGGAGCAAATTTGGAGTTAAAGAACATATGTATAGCTGGGTTCTATGAACCGGAACCAGATAGAGTAGATGGAGTGCAAGGAGGATTGATCAACACGACAGCAGTGGGCAATACAATAGTAATAGACGGAGTAGTATTTTCAAATATCAATGGGCAGCATGTACGAGTGGGAAATAACTCGAAGAAAGTACAAGTAACCAATTCAATATTTGCCAACATGGGAGCGTTAACCACATCAAACTTAGGAGCAGGCAAAGGATTGGATTTGCGGGAAGCAGCAATAGATACTTTAATAGTGGAGAACACGACATTTGTAAACTACCAAGACCGGGCAATCCGTCATTACAATTTTAGTAACCCACAAGCTGGAACAGGTAACTTGGGCTACTGTAGAATAAATCATAATACATTTGCAAACGGAATGGGCTTTCATGGATTGCTGTCACTGGGTAACTTAGGCAGCAAGGCAATAATTACAGATAATTTATTTGTAGATGCCTTTGCATTGGGAGAGGACTCAAGTGATGCAACAAGAACTGCCGAGTGGGCAAATACTGGAGAGATATATCCGAGCGGTAATAATAGGATAATGTGGATATTCTCAGCACCGAATGACACGACCCAATGGACAGTAAAGAACAATTACTACACAGTAAGTTCGGCAGGGCAAGCATGGCTGAATGATAATCATTTTGGACATGGGCCGTTTGAAGTAGGGTCACCATTGTCATGGCATATCAACAGCAGGCTTGGAGCGGATTCAGTAAATGCATTTAAGAAAGAAGACGGACTGACGTTGAATAACATACCAGCATTGATGACAAACATGATGACATGGTATGAAGATCCGACCGGAGGAAATAGAACAAAGAACACGCCGGGATCAGTATTTGATAAGACGACGGATGATTATGACCGAAGGGTAATCCAGTATTATCGAGACACATTGGATGCATCTTACTCAACATCAGCAATGGCATA
>JACAFC010000246.1 GCA_013388515.1 Ignavibacteriaceae bacterium
ATAATCTTTTTTGAAAATCCAACAATCACATTTGTAGTTGCTATAATTGCAACAACATTAGCTTTAACATTTACTGAAGGCGAAGCTAATCAATGGCTTGGCGAAACATGGGGCTTTGCAAAACTTATTATGCCTTTGCTCGGTGCTGGAGTTTTGGTTTCTGGATTTTTACTCGGTTCAAATACTAATCATAATGGTATTATACCGAATGAATGGATATTTGCGTTAGTTGGCGGAAATTCTCTTTTCTCAAATTTCTTTGCATCGATTACCGGTGCTTTTATGTACTTTGCAACTTTAACGGAAATTCCAATAATTCAAGGATTGATAAAAAATGGAATGGGCAAAGGTCCTGCACTTGCATTGCTGCTTGCAGGTCCGGCTCTATCATTGCCGAGTATGCTTGTAATTAGGAGCGTAATTGGCACCCAAAAAACTGTTGTATATGTTTCTCTCGTTGTTGTAATGGCAACATTTAGCGGATTGATTTACGGAGCGTTATTTTAATTGTTGCATTGTTACATTGTTAAATTGTTTGCATTAAAAGCAATTTAACAGTAAAACAATTTGACAATTAAACCTTATAGAAAGGAAAATAATGAAGAAAAAAATACTAATCCTTTGCACAGGTAATTCCTGCCGCAGTCAAATGGCAGAAGGATTTCTGAAATCTTTTGACACACGGCTAAAGGTTTATTCAGCAGGAACGAAGCCATCATCACAAGTTCATCCTATAGCAATCCATGTGATGAAAGAAACCGGGATTGATCTTTCAAAGAATTATCCAAAGACAGTTGATCAATTTTTGAACGATTCTTTTGACTTCGTCATCACAGTTTGTGATAATGCAAAAGAAAGTTGTCCGATATTTATTGGCAAAGTTGGTAGGCAGCTTCACATTGGATTTGAAGATCCTGCCGAAGCTGAAGGAACTGAAGAAGAAGTGCTCTCAGTTTTTAGAAGGATTAGAGATGAAATTAAAAAAGATTTTTATGAATTTTATATGAAAGAACTTAAAGACAAATAGAACACGGATTGAACAGATTAAACGGATTTTGACAGATTTAAATCGTTAGAATCAGTTACATCCGTTGAATCCGTGTACCATAAAAAATTATTTATTAAAGGATATAAAAATGTTAGATATAAAAGTTCTTGGTACTGGCTGTGCAAATTGCATCAAGCTGGAAAATCTGGTAAAGGAAGTTGTTTCTGAAAAAAATATCTCAGCAAATATTGAAAAAGTTACTAATCGAGATAAATTTATGGATTATGGTGTAATGATTACTCCAGGCTTGGTGGTTAATGGTAAAGTTCTTTCAAGCGGAAAAATTCCTACTAAATCAACTCTTGAGCATTGGCTTAAAGAAATTAAATGAAAGTATTTCTATGAGCGAAACAGTATCAAAAAAATTATCATTTTTAGATCGCTACTTAACATTGTGGATTTTTCTCGCAATGTTTATTGGAGTGTTTTCTGGATTTCTATTTCCTTCTGTTGTTGATTTTTGGAATTCATTTCAAAACGGCACAACGAACATTCCGATTGCAGTTGGATTAATCTTAATGATGTATCCACCGCTTGCAAAAGTTAAGTACGAAGAACTGCCAGATGTTTTTAGAAATGTTAAAGTGCTCTCACTTTCTCTTGTTCAGAACTGGATTATCGGTCCGATATTAATGTTTGTTCTTGCAATAATCTTTTTACAAGATTATCCGGAATATATGGCTGGACTTATTATGATTGGCCTTGCACGCTGCATTGCAATGGTTATTGTTTGGAATGAACTTGCAAAAGGTGATACTGAATATGCTGCGGGACTTGTTGCATTCAACTCTATTTTTCAAGTTCTATTTTTTTCTGTTTACGCTTATGTGTTTTTAACAATTCTTCCTTCGTGGTTAGGATTGCAAACCTTTGCTGTTGATATTACTATTGGACAAATAGCAGAAAGTGTTTTCATTTATCTTGGTATTCCATTCATTGCTGGAATGGTTACTCGTTATGTGCTGCTTAAATTACGAAGTAAAGAATGGTACGAAAAGAAATTCATCCCGCGAATCAGCCCTATTACGCTTATAGCTTTGCTGTTTACAATTGTTGTAATGTTTTCTTTAAAGGGAGAATACATTGTACAGCTTCCGCTTGATGTAGTGCGAATTGCAATTCCACTAGTATTTTATTTTGTAATAATGTTTTTTGTTTCATTTTTTATGGGTAAAAAAGTTGGAGCAGATTATAGCAAAACAGCAACTCTTTCATTTACAGCAGCGAGCAACAATTTTGAATTAGCCATTGCAGTTGCAATTGCAGTATTCGGAATAAACAGTGGAGAGGCGTTTGCAGCAGTTATCGGTCCACTTGTGGAAGTACCAGTTTTAATTTCACTTGTAAATGTTGCATTATTTTTTCAGAAAAAATATTTCGGTAAAGTTGAAGAAGGGACTGTTAAAGCTCCCGATATTTGCCCGTAATCCTAATACTACTTTTTACTGAAACTTGCTATTTTTGATGGTGTATATTTATTATTAAATGTGAATTAGTGTATTAAGAATGCCAAATAATGATTCTCGAACAGATGTAATTCTAAACTCGATTGCCGAAGGTGTAATTACTGTCGACAAGGAATTCAAAATCACCTTCATAAATGAAGCTGCTGAGAAACTTACCGGATTCAAAAGAGAACAAGTTATTGGTCAATTCTGCAAAGGTGTTTTTAAATCGGAATTTTGCTTATCAAACTGCCCTATTGCACAAGTCTTAAAGAATGGTAATAGTATTTTTGACCTGGATACCTCCATCAACTGTGTAAACACGCAGTCTATTCCGATTCGATTAAATGCCGCTGTACTTAAGGATGAAAATAATATTCCAACAGGCGGTGTAATAACTTTTAGAGATATTTCCTTATTCAAACAAGTTGAAGATATAATTAAAGCTGAGTCTCAGTTTCATGGAATTGTGGGAAAGAATAAAGCCATGAAAGAAATTTATCAATTGATAATGGAAATTTCCGATTCCGATGCACATGTTTTAATAACTGGAGAAACCGGAACAGGTAAAGAACTTATTGCCAATGCCATTCAAGCTACAAGCAAAAGGAAAAATGAAAAGTTTGTTAAAATTAATTGCTCTGTAATCCCTCATAACTTATTAGCAAGTGAACTTTTCGGACATGCGAAAGGTTCATTTACAGATGCTAAGTCCGATAGAATTGGCAGATTTGAGCTTGCTAACAACGGTACAATCTTTCTCGATGAAATTGGTGAGATGACTCTCCAAATGCAGACGCAAATTTTACGGGTTATTCAGGAAGGAACCTTCGAGCGGCTTGGTGAATCTATTACTAGAAAAACAGATGTTAGAATTATTGCAGCAACTAATATTAATCTAGAAGAAGCAATATCTGAGGGCAAGTTTAGAAGAGATTTATTTTATCGCTTATCCGTACTTCCAATTGAACTGCCTCCATTACGAAAAAGAAAAGATGATATTCCCCTTCTGATTGATTATTTCATCAAGAAATTTGGTTTTGTTTACAAAAAAAATATTGAAGGAATAGAAGATAAGGCATTAGACCTTTTAGTTAATTGGCAATGGTCTGGTAATGTTAGAGAATTAGAAAATTCGATTGAGTACGCAATAATTAAATCTAAGAACGAAAAAAATTTAACAGTTCAAAATCTTCCCGTAAGAATTAGAGAAAAAGCAAGTTTTGTAAAAATTAATGGCAAATCTTCAAATCATATCGAGCAAAACAGTGTCAACCTCATCGAGCTATTGAACACTCACAAATGGAATAAAACTAAAGTAGCCGAAGTGCTGGGAGTAGATCGCTCAACACTTTGGAGAAGATTAAAATCTTTAGGAATAGAATGATCTAAGTCCGCACTTGAAATGTTGGAAAACAATTCGTTGAAAATCCTCCTATCTCATTAAACTACAATAAATTACAATCTTAGCTCAACATTCTGTTGAATATTTTAAAATTCAAATTATTTTAATTTAGTAAATAATTGAAATTCGAACATGGCAAGCTAATTGACACTGCAAATGTATGAGTGAAATGCTTGCAAATCATTATTTCCTAGTTCGAAATTTCTTGCCCGCGAAGACCCTGTTTGAAAAAATTCTGATTAAAGAGGATTCCAATAAAAACATTAAAAAGAAACTAATAATTTGTTGTGTAATTACAGGGGAGATCAAACGAGCATTAGAATTATTTACCTCCCTAATAGAAGAGGATATTGATGTTATTCTAAATACCGATCTAAATTCTGAAGACTGTCCCTGCCCAGAATTAATTGGTCAAATAGAGAATCATAATAATTTTTTTAATAGTGAATCAGAATATTTAATTGGGCTGGGCATTTTATGGTTATATTGCGATCTGCATCAATCACTAAAATATTTTAATAAGGTATTAGTCTTAGCACCAGATAACAACCAATATTTAAAGATCACTTCTATTCTTCGCAAAAGATTATCAGAAGACAACCCGGATCAATATAATTAATAACTATAATTAAAAACTTTACAGGAGCAATTATGAACAACCCAGTTACACGAAAAGATTTTTTGCTAAAAACCTCGAAGGCTGCAGTTGGTTTAACTGCAGTTGCAAGTGTTTCTAGTTTGGTCACCACCGCAACAACAAAAGCCAACACTAAGGTTACACCCTGGCCATGGCCATACACTGCTTTAGATAAGGAAGCTGTAAGGAAACAAGGACATTACCTTTTTTACAATGATAAAGACTGTTGTGCTGGTACATTTGGTGCGATCTCAACTGCGCTCGCTACAGCAATAGGTGATCCATGGACGAACATACCAATGGAAATAATGTTATATGGAAGAGGTGGTGGAAATGCCTGGGGCACGTTGTGTGGATGCCTTAATGGTGCAGCTGCCTTAATAAGCTTAGTAACAACTAAAGCGCAATCCGGTCCTCTTATTTCCGAATTGTGGGGCTGGTATACTCAAGCTGAATTACCAACAGATGAATCTAATGCAATTGCAGTAAGCGGGCAATTTTTGGTTCATAATTATGATCAGGAATTACCTCAAAATGTATCTGGCAGTCCTCTCTGTCACGCATCGGTTACAGAATGGTG
>JACAFC010000225.1 GCA_013388515.1 Ignavibacteriaceae bacterium
AGGATCTGCATGAAGAGTTGAAATATCCATACCGGGATGAAAATCAACACTATTTCCGCTTGCATCTAAAAGTGGATATAAATACTGTTTGTAGTCGTTCAAGTTTAATGAACCCCTTACAGTATAAAAAGTAGAATTACTCAATGCATGACGAAATTCAAGTGAATTCATCAGCCCCCAATCATAACTAGTATAATTTGCATCTGGATTATACTTATAATCGTGGCTGTAGTTTTGATATTTCGCATTCGAATAAATCACATCATAATTAATTTTCATTGTAGATGCGGGTTTAAAAGTCAGCTTAAAAGTAGCGTTATACTCTTTGCTTGTATTCATCGGAATTATTTTACCATCGCCTGAGGAGTAAACTCTTATATCATTTGGATCAAGCGGATTTTTGTAAACTGAATCGGACGGTAAGTGCTGGCGAACGCCGTATAAATATCCATCGTCTTTATCATACCTTTGAGAGAAGAAAAACGAAAGCTCATCCTCAAGAAAGGGAACGGGACCGCTAAGGGTTAATTCATTAGTATAATTATTAAATGGTTTGATCTCATCAATATTAAAGAAAGGATTACTGTTATTTGGAATTGCACCATTAGCCGTGTTAACATTTTCAATATCTTCAACATTAAAATTACGGTTACTTAGCTGATCACCTGTATAAAAAGAAATTTTTCCTTTATAAGAACTTCCGCCTTCTTTAGTCACTGTATTCACAACTCCGCTTAATGCATTTCCATACTCAGCATTAAAGGTTCCGCTTACCACAGAAAGTTCTTGGATTGCATTTGTAGCTATATTCACAGTGCGGCTTCCATCATAAGGATTGGATATTGAAACACCATTCACGGTGTAAGCAATTTCACTTGATCTGCCTCCACGAATATGAAGTTCACCTCCCGTACCTTGTACTATACCAGCTTGAAGAACTAACAATTGAGAAATACTTTCAACCGGCAAACTTTCAATTTGTGCTGCATCAACTGTGGTTTGTGATGAAGTTAAATCTTTTCTAATGATTGGAGCTTGAGCTTCTACAACTATGGTTTCTAGTTCAATTGATTCAGCAGACAATTCGACATCAACTTTGGTGGTGAAATCCACTGAGATTTTAACATTAACAAATTGTTTTTTTTGATAACCTATAGCCGAAAAGTTTACCTTGTACGTGCCGGGAGAAAGATTGTTTATAGTGTAAAATCCATTAATATCAGTTGCAGCACCGAATGTTGTCCCATCTACCAAAACATTTACACCTATCAGCGGTTCACCGGTTTGTGCGTCTTTAACCGTTCCGGAAAGTTTTCCGGTAATACCGGCAGAGGATTCTGTAATAGCAATTGAGACGAAAATAAATATCAAAATGGAAATTAATTGTTGATGCTTTTTAATCATGAACACCTCCGGTAAAAGAAATAGATTTTGAAATCAAGGATAGAATATTGTGGAAAGCTTTAATCATCAAATCGAAGTTTAATAATTGAATGAATTGCCTTCAAAAAATAAAGAGAAGGGTTTGAATTCGCAAGGATTTTGAAGCCCTAAAAATAAAAAACCCCAGCTAATGCTGGGGTTATAAAACAAATTTGTTTATGAAATTGCAGCCAGTTGAAATTATTTCAACAATGTCATCTTAAGAGATTTGCTGAAGTTTCCATATTTCATTGTGTAAATGTACTGTCCGCTTGCAACAGCACTGCCAAAATTATTTGTACCGTCCCATGTAACTTCATAATTGCCTTTTTCAAATTCTTGATTGTTTATCAAGGTTTTTACTTCATTACCAAGAATATCATAAACAATTACAGAGATTTTCTTCTGCAATGGAAGCGAAAATCTAATTGAAGTTGTTGGGTTGAACGGATTAGGATAATTCTGTTCAAGTGTATAGTCTTCAGGTGTAACAATGCCCAAGTTAATTTCCTTAATTCCGGTAAGCGTAGCTTCAAGCATTCTTACAGTAACTTGATCTTCATTTCGAACCATTACAACGCCATTTACACCAAAAGTTGAATCAGTAACATAAGCTGAACCATTCCAACGCTTATGAGTATATTTGATTGAATCGAATACACTTTGATAGGAAAGGAATACTTCCTGCTTGCCATTGCCGTTTATGTCGCAGCCGGCAAACATTTTAGAAACGAATGGTGCGTCACCAACAGCAACTGTATCTATTGTACCTAATGAATCTCTAACTTCCCAAGCAGACATTTTAGAAATATGCCCACCGCTATAAGCAACAGATGCAGTATAGTTAGCAGGGTCTAAAATACTTCCGGTTCCATTGTATTCTAAAGAAACAACAGTGTAATTTGTTGAACCTCCTAGTAGGATTTCTTGTTTTCCATTACCATTTAAATCGGCAGCACCAACTCCCCAAAACTGACCGGTTCCTAACCCAGCAGTTTCCCAAAGATTTTCACCAATAAGTGAAAATTTTGTTGTATCCCAACCATACATAACATCATCGGTAGTGTTGAAACTGACTAAGAATGGATCATAATCACGATCACTTGCGCCGCTATACTGAATGCCTGCAATTTCATCTTTTCCATCGCCATCAACATCAACTACTTGGATACCCATGAAAGCAACTGCATCAACTGCTGCATCCTTGAGAAATTCAACGTAATAATTATCGACACTAGTATCTGGATATGCATATGTATTAACGCCAGTAGGTTTTATCGTCCAAAACGCTAAGAAATTCCACATATGGTTTACTATTTCCTCTGATCCATCTCCATTTAAATCTGCTGGAACTGAATGCCAATGTGAAATAGAGAATGAGTTACTATTTACTGGCACCACTGCAGGATCACCACCTTCGAGTACCCAACCACCGAAACCAGGCACATCGCCGGATATACCAAGAACATAAATGCGATGATCTCGATTCGACATAATAAGTTCGTCAGAACCATCATTATCAAAATCATAAACTGATGCTACTTCTCTACTCATTCTGAAATTTCCTACACCTTGTGTAGAAAAATTATTTGGAAGTAAAGATATTGCAAATTGGTACTGATTATCTGCATCGTTGTATTCCCATACTTGGAGTTCATAATCAGATGCTGTTGTTTTGCCAATTGGGAAGATAATTTCACCCTTACCATCACCATCTAAATCTCCTGTCCGAATCCAGCGAGGAGTTGATGCCGTGGAATTAAAACCATATATTTTTGGTGAGGACCAGACAATTTCGAGCTTATCACCGTTCTGTTCCATTACATGAACTCTTCCATTATTTTGGTAATCTGTTGCAAGTACTTCTGCTTTACCATCGTTATCGAGATCTTCCGTAGCAACCCAAACTGAACGTACACCTAAATTAGCTGCAACTCCCGGATTATACCATGGCATTAAAGTATCTTTTGCTAACGACGCACGATTAAATGCAGCAATATTTTCCAGCTGCTGTGCATTTACAGCAACAACAAGAAAAGAGAAAACTAAAAGTAACCGAAAGAAGTATTTCATAGCGACTCCTTTTATTTGTTAATTCACTATAGTTAGATATTTATCAACTTCTCTAAAAGCTGTAGAAGTTTGGTAGTCTTTCCGAATTGTTTCAAGCAGCTCTTTTGCCTCTTCCTTTTCACCAGCTTCAATAAAATTTATTGCAGCTTTAAGCATGTATTCAGGATTTAAGACATTTTCTTTGGAAATTCGCGAAGCATTAAGGTATAATTCAGCCGCTTTTGCAAAATCATTTTTATAAGCATAGTAACCGGCTTCACCGGCTAATGCTGTAGCTTTGAAAATGTCATTGCCTCCGCTGTAATCCTCGTAGTATTTGAAAGCTTCTTCAATATTTCCAAGCATAAGGTAGGAATGCGCCAGGTAAATCTTAGCAATTTCACCGTTTTCAGTGCTGCCGTAATCAGCAACAATTTTTTTTAATCCCGCAATATTGGTTCCCTGCCTGCCTTCAATGGCTTCGAGATAGGAACCAGAATCGTATAAATTCATCACTCTGGCTAATTGAGTACCAGCCTGGTTATTATTTTCTGCTTTATTGTTCATGTAGAAATAGATTGCCGCTATAACAACAACCAATCCACCGGCATAAATTCCTAATTTGTTTTTTTGTTCTAGAATAAAATTATACACCTTATAGTAAGTGGTAACGAGCTTATCTTCTTTTATTTCTTTTTTAGTAAGCTTTTTCCTTTTAGTAAGCATTAAAAAATCCTTATTTTTTTATCATTAAAGGTTATTATTTATAAACTTGGCTTCAAATTTAACATTTATCTTTATAATCTACCATTTGAATTGCATATAATTTTGATTGGAAAAAAGATTGTAGAACGCTGATTCTTGTGATTTTTTATGAATTAAAAAGCCCCTTTGATTTCGATTTTACTTTTGGCTTTTGATTTTTGATCTGTAAAATCAGTACGCCCAGAAGGACTCGAACCTTCAACCTTTGGAACCGGAATCCAACGTTCTATCCAATTGAACTATGGGCGCATGAAAAATCAATATAAAAAGATCGAAGTGATTTATAATCCAATTCTAATATGATTTGAATAAATCCAAGCTTTTCCATTTAAATAAACTTCAACCCGGTAAATACCTTTACTGTTAACATTAACCATAACTTCTTGATTTTCCCAAGAATCTATTACTCTTCCATTGCGAATTAATTTTATTTCAGCTTTATGATTTGGAATTTCAATTCTAAGTTTAACACCGGCGTACTTTGCAATTTTGTCACCCATATTAAAAATTTTTTTCTCCGATTCAGCAAAAAACTTAAAGCCGGTAGAATCGCCGTGGTAATCATTTGCAATAAAACACGAACCATACGCTAGTGCAGAGTATAATTGTTTTTTAGCTTTTTCAACAGCTTCTTCGGTTTTGCCTTTCTTAATTTCTTCAGATGTAAGAATGTGAGTTCTAATTGATTTGAAAAGTACTTTGTAAGGAAAGATTTCAACTTCAAGAAACCCCAGCAAGTTGTACTTGTGAGCATGTGCATCTACACCGCCTATGCCAACTATTTTATGCTTCAAGTTTAATTCATCCCAAACCTTCAATGTCTTTTTCTGTGGAGACACTATTGTTTTTAGCGGATGCAGAAAGGCCTGATATTTGTTTTCTTCAGTTAAATTTTCCATCCATTCAGACATGTGATTCCAAATTTCGATGCCGGTAAATCCAACAACTTCCCAGTCTGTCCAAGGATATGATGGATGTTCTTTCATGTGAGTCCGCTTTTCGTGAGGGTGAGCAATAAACCCAATTCCCCCAGCTTCATTAACTTTTCTAACGTATTCTGCAGCAGATAATCGAGTTGAAAACGCTTGGTTAATACCAAAAGCCAAGTAATGATTTTTATTTTGCTTATCATTTAATTCGCAGCCCACAAGAAGCAAAGTGCTGCCATGCCATCCTTCATAACCTTCCTTTAAGGCTCGTAATGTGTTATGATCTGTAAGAAGAATATAATCCAATCCAACTTCAGAAGCAGATTTTACTATTTCCGGAACTTCTCCAGAACCATCGGAGTAAATTGAGTGCATATGAATTGCACCAATGTATTCAAACATCTTTGCTCAAACTGTTTTTATATGATTTAAAGATAGAAAGAATTGATTTCTTAGAAAAGAAAGAAAAATGGATTAAATAAAGAGTTAATATTTGAAGTTACTCAAAAAGTGTGGAGAAAAGATGACATCTCTATTTTTCATAAAAAGTATATATATCGACTCTTCACAACTTCGGTGAACAAAAAAAGGTACCCTTATTCAGAGTACCTTTGATAATTTATATGCGGATATATGTTATGGCAAAGCGTAACTTGCTGATAAGTAAGCTAACGTTGGACCATTTCCACCAATATTAGCTAAACCTTGGCGCAAAACATCTTCATTAACTGTGGCATCAAGAGAAAAGCTGCCTAACCTGAAACCAATACCAACGGTAGCACCTGGTGCTGGAACAAAAATGGTTTGTGAACTTTCACCTGTTTCGCCGCCCACAGTTGTTTCGGATGATTGACTTCCAGTAGAAGCAATGTAACCAAGTCTTGCAACAAACCAGTCATTCATTTTCCATTCAATACCTAGGTTCCATAGAGGGAAAATGGTATTTGATGTTGAACTTTCATTTCCCAAGGAATTTGAATCTTGAGAAACTTTAGTCATTGCAAAAGCAGGACCGCCAGCAAGGAGGAAATCTCCGACTTTGTAATTAATACCTAATCCAGCAACAAGAACCATAGTTGATGGCAGGTCTTCTGTTTTGGTAGAAGTTGCAGTTGAAGGTACATCAATAGATCCAGAACCTAGAATGAAATTAACAGTAGGAACAATAGCCAGCTTTGATGAATAATCCCAGAATAATCTACCGGCAACGTTAATTACTGTGTTTGAACCTTCAATAGTAAGGCCAGGTGATGGTGGTTCGAAAGAAGCGCCTGGCAACATTAACGAAGCAGCAAGATCTAATTTCATGTTGCTTGCTAATTTAGAGATAAGACCAAGGTTAATACCTATCTGGCTGGCAGATGCTGTTGTTTTATCAGTTGAACCAGCTGGATCTTGTTCTCTGCTTGTTGAAGCATATGCAACACCCAAACCAACAACAGTATTACCAAGATTTAAGGTTGCTAAAAGTTCAAGATTATTATTTAAGGCAATTGTTTGAGGTACTTGAGCTACAATTCCAAATGGATCCAAACGAGCAATTCCAAATCCATTAAAATCGTTTCGAGAAAGCAATGCGCCAAGAGTAAGATCAGAATTCACTCTAAAATTAAATGATGCAAACTGTCCTACGCCGCCGGCAGCAAAAGCACCAGCAGTAGAACCAAGATCGCCAAACACAAAATGATCATAGTAAGCACCCCAAGCAGGGTTAACGGTTACATAAAAAGGATCTACTATGTAAGGATTGTTTCCCATACCAAGTATTCTTGCATAACCGCCGGTTTTTTCCATTTTGTCAGTTTTTTGTGCAAATGACATTGGAATTAAGCTAAGAGTGAGAACACTAATGAGTAAGTATCTCTTGAACATATAACCTCCTGAGATAGTTGATAATTAGTTATTTAAGAACTTTTTCAGATTTTGTGAGTTAACCTATTATTTACAGACACTAAAGTCAATTAAAATTTGTGATTGAATAGAATTTGCAGTTTATAATCCTCAAGTATTATTTATGAAAAATATAAAAAAAATTACAACTCAAGCTCATTTAACAAAGTGTATTTAGAAGTGTGCCCCTCAGTTAATTCACTAAGTTTATTTATGAGAATATTTATTCTTTCATTCTGATCATCTTCAAATTTTTCGTACGCTTCCATTGATGAAAAGGTAAACAATTCTTGGAAATGATTTGGTTTACTTTTTTCTTCATAAACATTATAGCTTTCTAAACCTTCAGCTTTAAGCAAATTTTTTAGTTCTCTTATTACACTTAAATAATCCTCTCGTTTAGCCGGATTGATTTCGTATCTTACTGAGAAAATTACTTTTGACATTTTATCTCCATTAAGTAGTTATTAAATTTCTTTTAGGTCAATTTCACCGGTAAAAACTGTTTTGGCAGGCCCAACCAGCGAAACTTTTTCAAACTTATTTCCGATTTTTTGGAAATCAACTGTAAGTATTTCACCACTTTGTGTTACAAGCTTTATAGGAGCTGAAAGATTTTTATTTAGATTTGCAGTTATTGCAGCGGCAACTGCACCTGTGCCACAAGCGAGTGTTTCATTTTCAACTCCGCGTTCATATGTTCTTATATAAATTGTGCCATTTTTAATTTGGATGAAATTTACGTTTGTACCTTCTGGTGCAAAATCCTTATGGTATCTTATCTCCTTGCCAATGGCGGTTACCGGAAAGTTTTCAATATTTCGGTATTTGCTGTTTATATCTTTAGGATGAGCTAACACATCTTCAATCTCTATTACTACATGAGGTGATCCGGTATCTGCAAAACTTGATTTTAAAAGTTGACTGGAAGCTTTTATTTTAAAGTTAGTTTTAACTCGCTTTGGTGGTAACAAATCAAAACGTACTAAGTTGTCCTTAAGTATTTCTCCAGTATAAATTTCTGATCTTGCTTCGAAGACAGCTTTCCCACTTTTAAGCATTTTAGAATCATTGGCAAACTTAATAGCACAACGAGCACCGTTTCCGCAAAGGGTGCCTTCCAAACCATCAGCATTATAATAATGCATCAAAAAGTCACTATCTTTTGAATTGGCTAGCAGGATAAGGCCATCGGCACCAATACCCTTTCGTCGATCACAAATCTTTGAAATTTGACTAGAATTAAGGGTAATATTTTTATTGCGGATTTTATCAATTACAATAAAATCGTTTCCAGCTCCGCTCATTTTTGTAAATAGAATCTTTTTCACAGAGGTAATTTACCTCAATATGAATTGCTTATCAATAAAAAAATTGAAATTCGGTTCTTTTGTGATGAATTAATGCGTATTTATTTGATGAAAATATAATTACAAAATAATTGATAATATTAAATTAACTAAAGCATACGTGGAATTTGAGATGAATGATGTTGAACAATCGGTCGTGGAAGATCAAGATTTAGTACATAGCTGAATCTTGCTTCAAAACTAAGGAGTTCACCTTCTACAGAAAAATGCCAGCAGTAAATTCCGGAAGTTGCAAACACATTGTCCTTAATATTTTGGATGAATAAAGTTTTTTCATGCAGCTCAACACTTAGCTGCTCACGGCTTTCCAGCTTTATAAAATACTCACGAATATCTTCTTGTGTCTTTAGAATCTTATTCGAAAATGTTGGAATTAAAACTGCACTCTTATCATAGAAAGCAAGGACGGCTTCAGTTTCCCCACTATTTACTGCCTGCAGCCAGGCTTTAATTATTGCTTCTGGTGTTTTCATTTTATTCAATCATCTTTCTTTATTGAAAAGGTAGGCAAGCAGTTTATAAAACATACTGCTTGCCTGCAATTCCTTTGCGATTACTTTAACAATGTCATTTTCTTACTGGTTACAAAACCATTTACTCTAAGTATGTAAATATAAACACCACTCGGTAAGTCACTAGCATCAAAATTAACTGCGAATTTTCCTTCCCCTTTATTTTCATTTACCAAGTTTGCGACTTCTTTACCCAACACATCGTAAACTGACACACTAACAAATCCTTTCGTTTTTACATCGTAATTAATAGTTGTTACAGGATTGAAGGGATTGGGGTAGTTTGATACACTATTTTCTAAAGGTGTAACTTGAGAAACTTCTATAGAATCAGCACTTCTCTTATTTTGAATAGGATGACATGTTACAATATCGCTATACACTGAAAATAAATTTTGAGTATCCTTTGCCCTTATTCGGTAACTTACGGTATTAGAACCGATTTCACTATACCACCAGTTCATATCAACATAATCTAAATTAGTTGTAGTTGCTATAACAGACCAAGAGTCAGAATTAACCTTCCTTGATATCTCATAGAGAACTATATCTCCTGGTGGTTCTCCGTTTGCATTCCAAGTTAAATATACATGATCCGAATTAGGGTCGTAACTAACATTAAGGTTTTGAGGTTTGGAGGGTGGTGCATTTAATGCAGTATTTACATATATATCAAAAACACAAACACCATTATTAATGGAGTTAATTTTAAAACCAATTCCAGTGCTATTGCGGTTAGCCTTTTGGGAATTGGGATTACTCCAGGGACTGAAAACTTCATTATAACTTGATCTAAAAGCATCTTTTCCTTTACCTTGCCTTAAAGGATCGTGAACCAGTTGTCCATTAGCTCCTTCATAAAAAATAACTTCATATTTTAGGGTTTGACCAACATAAGGATTATACAGGGGAATCATATCTGTTGGGGAGTATCCCGTTGCTCTATTGGGGGCCAACTTTCTAAATACTGGGAGATACCCAGACCCCCACCAATTTGGTTCCCAGCGTGCAGCTTCCCAATTGTATCTTCCTTCTGAAGGAACAAGCCACATCCAGTCTGCTGCCATATAGTTGGTTGAATAATTTCGATCTTGTCTGATAACAAATAAGCCCTTATCATCCGTATATTCAGTTCTTGAGCAATTATCCCACCTTGAAATCTTTTGGTGATTTTCTATAAAGAAAAATTGGTTTGATGCAGGATCAATATCTACTCTATAGGCTACACCAGTTGTTATAAAGCCTGTTAAAGTAGCATTACTTACTGTTTGTGTTGAAGTATTAACAGGAATAATATTACACCAGCCTAATCTGTATCGCTCATACGCATTTATCATATACGACCGAACTTCATAACCTGATAGCATAGCCCAAAATCCGTGGCCATTGTGAAATTCATTTCCCCCTAATAAATAATGAGCAAATTCGTGAATGGAGAAGCGGAATGGATCTTTGTAAAAATAATCCGCAATTGTAACGCCGGAACCATAGTCACCCATAACTATTGTTCTTTGCCCATTGTCTACTGTATAATTCGTACCCTGTGCTAAACTACCATACCAACCCATATTAAGATTACTCATAATTAGGTTTCTTTCGGTAGGATTATATTCCATCGCAATATTTCTCCATACAACACAAATATACTCCACTTTTCCATCTGGAACGTTCGTATGAACATACCATTGTGTTGAGGAATTCCACGTCTTAGTCCAGTTATCAAATTGAGTAAAATCCCACGTTGGATCTATTTGCTGCTGAATTATTTCTTTATGAATGTCATATCTTGTTTTGCCATTTTGACGATACCAATCTCTTGTATGCAATGTGGTAACAGATGCTTCCTTACCAATGACTTTTAATCTTCCCAAAGACATTTGGTTAAAATAATCAGTTAATGACCATGCTGTAGGATTACCAGTCCAGGTTTCATCAAGCCAGTTTTGCATATTAGCTTGAGCTTGGCCTTTTCTCCAAGCAGTATTCTGCGTATCGTAATTATCATCAGGAAATTGTGCAAATATGACAAGCATTTTTAATGTCCCTTCGGATGGTAATACATAACCACCGAGCTGATTATTATAATTTATTGCAGGCATTTGGTCCTGGAAATAGCTGTAGACTTCTTTTTGTGAATAAACATTAATGATTTAAAGAAACATCATTAATAAAAACAATATCGATTTTTTCATTTTAATACCCTTTAAAAAAATTATTTAAGTAGTATCATTTTTTTTGTTGTTCGCCGATTAGTTGTAACAAGTGAATAGTAATAAATCCCGCTGGATAATGCTTCTGCATCAAATGAAATCTTATAATTTCCTTTGGGAAATTCTCCCTCAGCCAATATCTTTATTTTTTTCCCCAATATATCATATACGGCCAACTCGACTTTTTCCCTTACTGATAGTTCATAAGCAATTGTAGTTGCTGAATTGAAAGGGTTCGGGTAATTCTGATATAATTCTATACTGGCGGGAAGTAATTCCGGATTTTCTTCCTTCACATCTGTAAAAATTACACCCGATGTGTCGCCATCAATTACACAACCAATCAAAGTCATGTATTCTACTTCATTGCCATACCAAATTTTGCCAATATTATTTGCTAATATTTCTGTGTACTCCCAGCCAGCATAAAAACTATCAGGATGCCCGCCATAATATCTTATTTCGATAGCATGAGTTACGATACCAAAAATAATTACATCATAGGTATCATAGACTTTTCCAAAGAAAATACCAGACGTATCCCTTTCAAATATTTCACCGCTATCTAGTAGGAACTTGTATTGGAGATGGTTCATAGCATATGGTAAGTAAAAAATACTGTCGTTGGTTGCATTTATTCTGTAACTCCAATAAAACATTGGAAGAGTGGGACCAAAATTTAGAAACGTGTTACCGATACTATCTATGGAATCTTGGTAAATCTTCTCCTGAAAAAATCTCCCATCGTCGTAAATATACTGCCACACATTACCAACAGCGTGTGGAAAATAATTAAGTGTATCTAATCCTCTTGGGTAAAGCGGATAAATAACTGATAAGAGTAAAATTATAATTATTTGATTTATTCTATTCATTGTTATTTCCTTTTTAAATATTAATGTGCAATTTTTGTCTTTACGTAAACCCAGTCGGAAAGTAATAAAAATTATTAATTATGATTTTAAATTGTGAGTAATTCCAATAGCTCACAATTTGAAAATATTCACATAAAAACACAAAAATTGGTCATATTAGTAATTTTAACAACTTTAATTTAATCACAGTATTAAATTGAAATAATAATACAATCGTTAACATCTGTATTAAATTACCACTACGTCCGCTTTAATTCTGCCGGAGTTTTCTCTTAGTTGAATAGAACAGCGAACCGCTTTTCCATGAATTTCTTTTTCCAAAAACTTTCTGGTGAGTTTATTACCCATGATGTTTTTTGAAGTTATTTGAATTGAATTTACCTTTATTCTCTCCCATTTATTGTACTTAAATGTGTTAATGAGAGAAACTTCGGTTGTGTGAAGCAGGAAACTGTTTGAATCAATTATAGATTCTACAATGCCGAAAATGATATCGTTCATAAAACCCCCATAAATAATGGTTTAGAACAAACTTAATTCAGCAGCTATGAAAAAGAACCAAGAAAATTAATCCCTATTCTTTAATTCAGATTATAATCTTAGTCTGAATAAAAGATTTAATGCAGCCCGCATTTATATTTATTTTTTTAAAGGATTATGATATTACAAAATCGTTTAGTATGTAATTTTTAATTGGTAATATTAACTCAGGGAGATGATTAATAGTTGATTCATAAGTATCGTGCATCAAAACAACGCTATCTTCACGTGCATTGATTTGATTAAGAGTATGTTCCACCCATCTTCCATTCATGTCTTTCCAATCCAGCGAATCAACGCTGGAAGGGACATTTTCGTAACCGAATTCCCATAAAATTTGGTTTACGCTGACATTTGTAGCACCAAAAGGCGGGCGGAAAAGTTTTGGAACTGTAAGGAAACTTTTAATTAATTTTTCTGTGTAAAGAATTTCTGCCCGTATTTCATTCTCCGATAATTTTTTCAAATTTCTATGAAAATATGTATGGTTGCCAATAATATGTCCTTCTTCATAGGCACGCTTTACTATTTTTATGTTCTTGTCTGCCGCAGCATTTATACCAAGCACAAAAAACATGGCTTTAATATTTTCACTTTTTAGAATATCAAGCAGTTTTGGAGTTAAAACTGAATGCGGTCCATCATTAAAAGTAAGCATAACCTCACGCAAACCATTTTCAGTATCATATTTAATATTCATTGTCTCATCAGCATACTGTTAACAATAACATTTTTTTTAAGCAAAGTATCCAACGCACTATGCCGTGTTTGAATAGAATCGACCCCAATATATTTTTCCCCAGAGCCGTTTACAACTTTTAATAATACTTTCTGCCCTTCAAGCATTATAAAATAGTTGTAAAACGACTCTTCAATATCATTAATTACTTCCTCTGCAGATCTTGGAGACCACCATTCAACAGGGTTTACAAATGCAATGATTTTTCCCGCATCGTTTTTTATTGCTTCAGTAATTTTTCTTTCTATCATATCAACCCCTTTAAATTTATCAAACAATGGTCTTTATTTGAGGGTAAAGATATATCGAGGTTTTTTAAAAAAAATCCGTAGTTCTACGGATTTTTAAAAAAATCATAAAAAATTTTTGATTTGCTGTTTTTTATGCTAACTATTGATTTTTTAATAGGTTATAACAAAAAACAAATCTTTTGCTCAGTTTTACTAAGAAAAAATCTTTAAGTATTATTTTTATTAATTTGAGTGTTAGCATTGAATTTTTTTAGCCGGCACACGTAAAATTAATTCTGAGATTTTCAAGAAGATTTTCAATAACTATTCATGTTAGTGGCTGATAATTATAATTCACTTTTTTTTGACATAGTAGGCAGCTGGTCTAATCCAATAGTATTAACTTTTTTTATCACTGTAATTGTGATCTTGCTATTATACTTTACAAATCGATACATTATACATCCACTTGAGCAAAAGCATATTCAAGAAAAAAAAGATATTGAATTGAAAAACAGTAAACTTATGGCTCAATTTACTGAGCTTGACCCCGACCCCGTGCTAAGAGTTGATTACCATGGCAAGGTTAATTTTTTTAACCATGCAGCTTATGAATTGTTGAAAATTGAGAAAGGCTTTAACATTACAGAAAGTTTGTTTAATATTTCTTTGCATGAATTGCAAAGAAGAATAGATTCAAACCAAAGCTTATCATTTTCTTATCTTCATAATAATGTTCATTATAATGTATTGTTAAAAGGGAACTCTGATTTAGGCATAGCCCAGCTTTATTTAAGGGATATATCCGATATTAAGGAACTTGAAATTAAACTGAAAAAACTATCAACATATCTTCAAAATCAAATTGATGAAGAAAGATTTCGGATTGCTCATGAACTACACGATGGAGCTGTTCAGGATTTGTATTTTGTACAGCTCGGGTTAAGAAAAATTTCTGAAGAATCGGCTGGAAATTTGGCACACATGCTATTACCATTAAAGGAACAATTAGAAAGCACTACAGAAGAGCTAAGAAGGATTATCTATGATTTGAAACCAAAAGTTTTAGATGAAATGGGGCTGGAGCCGGCACTTAGAACATTATGCAATAATATTTCAAAAGAAAGCGGAATTTTAGGAAGCATACAGATTGTAGGCCTTAATGAGCGGCTCGAAAAGAAGATTGAAATTTATTTTTACAGACTGATCCAAGAAGCACTATCCAATATCGTTAAACATTCTGGAGCAACTGAGTTTAGTATTATTCTTGTTAGAGATAAAGATAATTTAAGGGCAATTATTACCGATAATGGCCATGGTATGGAGACGAAGAGTGAATCACGGCAAAATAGCGGCTTCGGGTTATTAAATATGAAGGAACGAACTGAAGGTTTTGGCGGCAAATTAAAAATAAACTCCTCTGTTACAGATGGTTCAACATTAATAGCCGAAATTCCATTAATCCAGCAGTAATAAATGTTAAACCGCTTAGTTAAAATATTAATAGCAGATGATCATGAACTATTTCGCAAGGGAATTATAAGTCTTCTGCTTAAGGAAGATAAAATTAAAATAATTGGGGAGGCTAATGATGGTAAGGATTTGATTTACAAATATTTCAAACTTAAACCGGATTTGGTTATTACCGATATCTCAATGCCCGAAATATCAGGAATTGAAGCTGTTAGAATCCTTAGCAAAAAAGACCCAGATGTTAAAGTGATCTTTTTATCAATGTATGACGGAGACGATTACATTTACCATTCCATTAAGTCTGGAGGATTAGGATTAATCAACAAAAACATTTCAAAGCAGGAACTGATGATTGCAATTGAATATGTATCGAATGGCAAAAAGTATTTTGGTGAGAAATATACAGAGGAGCAAATTAACCGGATTGTTAACGATTATGAAGAACATTCTCACAACAGCTTAACAGATAACATTGAACAGCTTACTAACAAAGAAAAAGAGGTTTTAACATTGCTTGCAGAAGGGTTAACTACCAGCGAAATAGCAGATAAAATGTACATTGGACAGAGAACTGTTGAAACTCACCGATCTAATATTATGGAAAAATTAAATCTGAAGTCTTACCCTCAATTAATGAAATATGCCATTACAGTTGCAAACACCCTTAAAAAACAGCAGCCATAAAAATCTTTAAATAGTAATTTCATATCACAAAAAAATCGTTTCTTCGAATTTGAGCTGAAAACGCAATATTTATTTTTTAAATCTCCGTAGAACTACGGAGATTTTTTATTTTGCCAGGTATTATGTTACAGCAAAAAAAAGGAGTAAAAAATGAATAATTTACTTTTTGCTTTTTTCGTTTGTGTAGTTTTTTCCATTCAACTTTATTCCCAAGGTAAAATAATTAGTAAACAAGAAGCTGATGATTTATTCGGAACAGTATTAATCTCAAAAGAAATTCCAACATCCACATTGTTTTTGCTTACTGAAAGTAGTGCGGAAATTATTATGTTTAAAATATTAGGAAATGATGTTTATATTCTGGGTAAAAATAGAAAAGTATTATTGCCCACTGGCGGAACTGTAAACGAAACGGACACTTTTTCAGTTTATTCAACAAATCTTTTTAGAGAATTATTACTTAAAGGAAATATGCCATCTGCTTTTGTTGAACAACGAAACGAAGTTTTAACCATTACATGCGGTAATTATACTTTGGAGTTTGCTATTTTGTGTCCACCAATTTGTTTTTAATTAATGCAAATAATTCCAATAATTGCCTTATCAAGTATTTTTGTTTGGTTATTAATTCCGTTAAGACAGCGTAAAACTCGGTTTTTCCTATTCTTTCTCACTCTTGGTTTGCTTGACCCAATTGCTGTAATTTTACGTATAATTTTGCACTTAAATGTTGAGATTGCTCATTTATTTGGGTCGATACTACTTTTGTATTTGGCATTATTGGAAATAAGTACCAAGTTAAAGCTGTGGTTGGTTTTGTTACTTGCAACCACAGCTCTAATTGTTATGTTTTATTCCTTTAACAGCATTATTATACTCCAACTAATTGTTCATTTTATCATTTTAATTTACTTCCTTAAGATATTAGTACTCTACTACAGTGAAAATAGAAAACTGCTGCTTTTTCATTTATTTTTATTTGCCTATGAATTTTCACTATTACTAAAGTTTTTTGTTGTCTTTCACGAGCTAGAGATAGGACCAGCTTATCATTATCTGACTACGGGATTTCAGATTTTAATTGGGATTTTTTTTCTCATCTTTAATGAATCCAACAGTCTGAAGATATCAATATAATTACTAAATCAAACTTGCCGGATTTTACAGGAGAGCTAATCTTTCTAAGGTAAAAGAAGGAATATTGTTAATTGTTGTTTACATTTGGAATGGTGGAGGTGGCGGGAGTCGAACCCGCGTCCGAAGTTAAGATCCAAAGAACATCTACACACATAGTCTGATATTGTTTTAACTTTAAGCTACCTAACAGACTAGGATTACTTAAAGCTTGCTTGCTAAAAATTTCACATCATCTGCACAAGCAACAGAATCAGCAATCATACCTAAACGACGTTCAATCAAATTCCGGTATGCGAAAACTTGGTGAACGGCTGCTTAGTTAATTAAGCAGCTAAGGCGTAATTATATTCGCCAGTTATTTTTTTTCCCAATTGTTTAACGTGTACTCTGGGGAACACGGTGCGCAGTTCTAAGCCTCTTTAACCCCGTCGAAACCAAATTCACCCCCAAGGTGAAATTACAGCCATGAACACAAATATCAAACAAAACAAAAGCTTATTTGTTCCATTTAGTATCGGTATTTCCAGAGATTTTATTTTCATAACGAGCAAGAACAAAAAATAAATCCGATAATCTGTTTAGGAATATAACAATACTGTCGCCTACATTCACTGTATTATTTAATGCTACCACATTTCTTTCGGCTCTACGAGTAATTGTTCTGCAAATATGCAGTAAAGCTGCACTTTTGGAACCTCCTGGAAGTATGAAATTTTTCAGAGTATCTAATTGATTATCGAAGTGATCGATTGCTTTTTCAATTTCTTCATAAAACTCTGGAGTAATTCTTTGAATTGCTGGCTTACTATTTTTTTCAAAATTTGGAGTTGCTAAATCAGAACCTAAAATGAACAATTGATTTTGAATTTTTATCAATAAATCTTTTATGGACGGATCTTTCACCTCAGTTATTGCAAATCCAATAAACGAGTTCAACTCATCTACAGTTCCGTATGCTTCTATCCTTGCTGAGCTCTTAGAAACTCTTTCACCTCCGAAGAGACTTGTTTCTCCCCCATCACCAGTTTTTGTGTAAATTTTCACTTTTTAAAAGGTAATCTTTTTACAGAGATTTTTATTAAATCATCTCCTTTTCCTCTAGCATACAATATTTTGCCATCTTCAAAATACTTACGCTTAACAAACCCGATACCTAATTGTTTCTTAAATCTGTTTGAATAAATAGAAGAGGTAATTTGTCCTGCTTCAAGATTATTTTCGTCGAATACTAAATTATTTCCTTCTTCAATAAAACCATTGCTAATGAAAAATCCACATAGGTGATTTTGTACTTTGTCATAGGTTTCAAGTCTTGCAATAACCTCTTGTCCAATGTAGCAGCCTTTATTGTTACTAACTAATTTCATTAAGCCTAATTCGTGAGGATTATGGCTATCATTAATTTCATACGGAGCCATGGGTATTCCATGTTCAATTCTAAAAAGTGAGTACGCAGATTCACCTACCAAGCTAAAATCAAAAGGTCCTCTATTTTCAATCATGTACCTTATTAATTTTTGAGCATACAATGGGTCCGCGAGTATCCAATAAATCAGTTGCCCATTATGGTCAAAATGTTTCATTAAAAAGAAAATTATACCTTCGGTATTTATAATCTTAACAGTGTTAGGTGGAATATTATTAACTATATTGCCGCTTATCAAAGTCATGAATGAATCCGCTTGAGGACCAAGCACTTCGAGCAAAGTATATTTACCATTAATATTGCTTAGTTTAACGTCATCACTAATAACATATTTTCGCAGCCATATCATCATTTTTTCATGATGCTCTTGGCTGCAAATTAAAAGCTGATAATCGTCTAAATTTAAAATTGAAGCTGTATCAATTACTCTTCCTTTTTCAGTAGTGAAAATGGTTTTTACGACCTCCCCCTTTACGATTTGCTTAATTGAATTAGTACTGATTCTATGAAGAAAATCAAGAACATCTGTACCGCGTAATTCAATTACACCCAGGTGAGAAATATCGCGCATACCAACACCATTATTAAGTGAGTTTATCTCACCTTCAATAACAGAGAGAGCATCCTGAGTGAGATCATTTAAACTTTCTGAGCTAATACCGTCTGTATTATTTGAGGAATCGGGTATTTGCGGTAATTCTGAGTTTACTTCTTGCATGTGAAACCTTTATTTTCCTTGCGGAATAAAAAAATCTTGTTCAGATAATAAATAAAAATAATTACAAATTTAAAAAAATAGGACGATAAAATAGGTCAAATATTCAGAAAAATCTAACCTAGTATGGTCGAGTGTGCTTCTTGTTGAAAAGATTTTGGTACACGCTGTCCTTTTGATTCCAAATGAAAGGGATTGAATCACTAGGTGTTATTCGGCTACCATCATCATAGTAAATATGTTCGAAATAATCCGGGTATCTGTCATAATTAACATCCGCAATAGTTCGCTTAAAGTTAATTCCTTCATAAGTCATAAGGAGGTGTGGAGCTTTTTCCAAACCATCAACTAGAAAATAATTATAACTTATGTTGCCTACACCCTGGGCATAGTGAAAGTTAGTTTTGATAAAATCAATAGAATACCGATGCCATTTTTGAATCGAGATGTAGTTATAACCGCCATGCGAAGGAATTGGCGTTTCCCAAATCACTTTAAAAAAGCCATTTTCACATTTAAAAAGAACCAAGTAGAAAAAAGCTGTTCCTAATTCAGTACTATCAAGGTCGATATAACTTTGATCGTAACCAACAATATTTTTCACCTCAATTAAACGCTCACCCGGTTTGGAGCGAGCTACTACTCCAAACACATAATTTCTATCTGATGGATAATATAGAACTGCCGGCTCTGCTAATTCATATGTTGATGTTCTGTCTTCAGTAACCAAATAGGAACCTTCTGGAAAATTGTCCAGTACAAATTCCATTAATGAAATTGTGTCACAAGGAAATCTCTGTAAAGTTTGTTTTTTACGTATTTCAATGTTGTATCTTTGAATTTCTGCGTCGTTCTGCGGCAGATAAGCAATGTCCTTCTGAGATATTTGATCTTTTTCATTATCACCATTTTCTTTAGTGCAACCACCTAGAAAAGTTAGAGAAACCATAATGATTAAAAAATTGATAAAATATTTTGTCATAGACGTATAGAAAATCATTTTTTATTTAACTGAAAATTCTTTCATAAAATTTGCAGAGCTAATAATGCCTAAATGAAAATGATTTAAATCAAAATGTTCGTTTGGAGAATGCAGATTTTCACTGTTCAAACCAAGACCCATAAGTACCACTGGTGCTTTAAGTTTTTTTGCAAAGACAGTAACTATAGGTATCGAACCGCCTTCTCTAATAAACACGGTCTTTTTACCGAATGCCGTTTCCATAGCTTTAGCAGCAGCAATAGATGCCTTACTTTCAATTGAAGTCATGCTTGGAAAACCACCATGTAAATTAGAAACTTTAACTTTTACATACTTGGGAGCAAGTTTTTTTATGTACGTTTCAAATTGTTTAGCCACCTTGTTAGGATCCTGGTTAGGGACTAATCTCATGCTGATTTTTGCTGTAGCTTTGGATGGCAGAACTGTTTTTGCACCTTTCCCAGTAAATCCGCCAAAAATTCCATTACAATCTAATGTTGGGCGAGCCCAAATCCTTTCTAAAGTTGAAAAGCCCTTTTCACCGTATAATTTTGCAACACCTAATTCAGCGGCAAATTTTTTCTCAGAAAATTTCAATCGCCTAAAATTCTCTTTCTCTTTCTTGGTAAGTTTGACAACATCCTTATAAAATCCTGGGATTGTAACAGCACCATTTTTGTCATGCAATTGTGAGATAATTTGTGCAAGAGTGTTTACAGGATTGCCAACTGCCCCGCCAAAAGTACCTGAGTGTAAATATCTATTTGGTCCTGTAATTTCAACTTCCATATAGGCCAGGCCTCTTAACCCATAAGTTAACGTAGGAACACCTGGTGCGTAAAGTGAGGTATCGGAGATAAGTACGGCATCACATTTAAGTAAATCTAGATTGTTAGTAATAAAAGATTCGAGGTGCTCACTACCGATTTCTTCTTCCCCTTCTATTAAAAACTTAATATTTAATGGAGGAGTACCAACAGTTTTAAAGAATGATTCGACACTTTTGAAATGCATGAATACTTGCCCTTTATCATCTGTAGCACCTCGTGCAAAAATTTTTCCATCTTTAATTGTTGGTTCAAAAGGAGGACTTTCCCATAAATCAATCGGATCAACAGGCTGAACATCATAATGTCCGTAAACAAGAACAGTAGGTTTGCCCGGTGCACCTAACCACTCACCATAAACAATTGGGTGTCCTTCGGTATGAAATATTTCAACACGGCTCATTCCGGATTGCATAAGTTTTCCCATAACAAAGTCAGCACAATCATTAATATCTTTTTTATTTTCTGCTAAAGTGCTGATGCTGGGTATTCTTAAAAAATCTTTTAGTTCATTAATGAAAGTTTCACGATTTTCATTAATATATTTTATTACATCTTCCAATGATCCTCCCAAATGAGGTTTGTTAAATTTAAAGTTGAAAACTATTGCTGATTAAATTATCTATATAAACTTAGTTAAATATGATTTAATTTGGAAGGTATGTACAAAGGATCTGAATTATTGTTACTTAATAACCTAATTAAATTCTTGTTAAACTGAAAAACCAATACTATTTTCGTTATATGATCTTAATCCGTTACATACTAAAAAGCCATTTTGCCCCATTTATATTTTCAGCTTTTACTTTAACATGCATTCTTTTACTCCAGTTTTTAATGAAATTTGCAGATAGGTTAGTTGGAAAAGGTCTCGATACTTTTATAGTGCTTCAACTAATTGCATATAATCTCGCATGGATGGTTGTACTTGTGATTCCAATGGCTTGCTTGGTTGCAACATTGATGGCATTCGGGGCTATGTCACAAAATAATGAAATTACCATAATCAAGTCATCTGGAGTAAGTTTGTGGAAGATGATGATTGGACCATTAGCTGCAAGTGCAGTGCTTTGTTATCTGCTGATATTGTTCAACAATCATGTGCTTCCAGATGCAAATCATAAAGCTAAATTGCTTACCTTTGATATCAGCCGCACCAAACCCACCCTATCGTTGGAACCTGGATTGTTCTCACAAGAAGTATCAAATTATGCAATACTTGTTCGAATGGTGGATAAAAACTCCAATTTGTTAGAAGGAGTTACAATTTACGATTATACCGATCCCTCAAAAATTAGTGTAGTTACTGCCAAGAAAGGAAGAATCTATTTTTCTAAAGATCAAACAAAACTAATTATGGAACTTGAACAAGGTGAAATTCATGAATCTGAATTGATGAGAAAGAATATGTACCGCAGGCTAATTTTTTCAAATCACAGGATTTCTATGAATGCCGATCAGTTTTCCTTTCAACAATCAACTCCTGGCGGCCCGCGCGGAGATAGAGAACTTAGTTCTGCAGATATGAAGTACATTATTGATAGCTTGCAGGTTATTAAATCAAAGCAAGATTCGGAGCTCGTTAAGGAAACAGGAAAGTATTTTATTAAAAGTATTGTTTCAAAGGAACAAAGAGCAGTTTACAAAAGTGCTAACAGAGAATTTGTATATACTAATGCAATTGAGAATTTGAATACAAGTAAAAGTGTAATTATATCCACGATTAAAAGAGTTGAGTATACTAAAAGTGAAATAAATTCGTATTGGGTAGAAATTCACAAAAAATATTCTATACCTGCTGCATGTATAATATTCGTGTTAATCGGCGCACCTTTAGGAGTTATGACCAGAAAAGGCGGATTTGGCATGGCTGCAAGTATTAGTCTATTTTTCTTTTTGATTTATTGGGCATTTTTAATTGGTGGTGAAAAATTAGCAGATAGAAATTTACTTTCACCATTTCTTGGAATGTGGTCTGCTAATTTTCTGCTTGGAGCAATAGGAATTTTATTAACCATGAAATCTGTTAGAGAAACTGTAACTTTAGAATTTAACTGGATACAAAAACTTATTCCCAAAAACTGGAAATCACAGGACAATACAACTGAAGATTAAATGAAAATACTTGATAGATATTTAATTAAACAATATTTGCTAACAATAATTTTTGGTTTAATTGCTTTCACCTTAATTTTTGTTGTAATTGATATGATGGAAAATCTTGATGATTTCATCGATCAAAATGTTCCGACATTTATCATTTTTAATTACTACTTGGTATTCTCTCCTGAAATAATAAAGCTTATTTCACCAGTTGCTGTTCTTTTTGCTGCTTTATTTACAGCTGGGAAAGCAGCCAACCTTAGTGAAATTACAGCAATTAAAGCTAGCGGAGTAAGTCTTTTGCGATTTATGCTTCCGTTTCTTATTACAACATTTATTATATCGCTAGCATCAATTTACTTTTCTGGCTATGTTGTACCGCATGCTAATTCCATAAAGGTTAATCTTGAACGGAAATATTTGAACAGAGGATTTGTATTTACTGGGAGCAATATTTTCTTCAAAGATTCACCTGTAAAAATTGTAAATATTGCTTTTTTTGATAACTCTCTTAATCAAGCTCATCGAGTAAGTATCCAGGAATTTGACATTTCTGACCCAACTAAGATGATTTCAAGAATTGATGCATTAAAAATGACTTATGATACAACAGCACATTGTTGGAAAGCTCAAAATGTTGCTAAGCGATTTTTCTCTTCAGACAAAGAATCGGCAAATTATTATAACCAATTAACTTTATTCGATTTAAATTTTCGTCCAGAGGACTTGGCTTCTAAACAACAAAAACCTGAAGAGATGAATTTGAAGGAACTAAAAAAACTCATTACATCGCAAGAAAGGGAAGGTACTGATCCTAAAAGCACTTTAATTGAATACTATTCACGTTTTTCCTTTTCGATGGCAAGTATGGTAGTTGTGCTTTTCGGAATTCCTCTTGCAGCTACTAAACGAAGAAGAGGCGGCTTAGCTGTTCAAATTGGAATTAACATTTTAGTTACTTTTATTTATCTAGTGTTTATGAAAGTCAGCCAAGCTTTCGGAAAAAATGGAGCACTAGATCCATTGTTAACTGCTTGGTTCGCAAATTTGGTTTTCCTTCTAGCCGCTTTAGCTACTTTACCTAAACTTAGACACTGATTAAAACTTCCATCTTGAACCAAAAGCTACTGAAATTTGCTTTGCGGAATTAGGTGCTACAACAGCTTGAAAATATGAAGTTGCAAAATTAAATTCTATTACTTCAGTGTACATTCCTAAACCCACAGCCCATGCAAATTCGTCAGCACCACCAATTGATACACCTGTGCGCAAATATGGAATCCAATCTCCGGGTTTCCATTCAAACCCCATTGAAAGTCGCGGCGATTTACTATTTCCAGGAAGATTATTAAAACCTTGATTATAATCAAAACCCAATGTTAAAGTACCGGGCAGTATGTTATCATCCTCATTAATCATCCAGCCAACAC
>JACAFC010000252.1 GCA_013388515.1 Ignavibacteriaceae bacterium
AAATCTTCCCTTCTGTTGAGATAAATGAAAGCATTGCAGAATGGATAAATTCATCCCCTTCCTTTTTGTAGTAAAACCCAACTGCGTCAGCAAGTTTTCGTACTGTAAGGCTATCACCTGTTAAAAACCTCCATCCTTTCGGATCTATATTTTTTTTCATCAACTTCAGATAATTCTGTTTCTTTGAAGCAGCTAGAGTATAATCTTCAGATGCATCCATACTTATTGTAAAAATTTGGTAATCAATACCTGGAACTAAATCGGTTTTTTCAATTACACTAGACAGCTCAGTAAGCATTGGTGAACAAATTCCGGGGCATTCATAGTAAACAAAGTTGATTACAACAGGTTTATCGAAGTTATTTTCAAATAAAAATTTTTTTCCTTCTTCATCAACTAACTCAGTATTCAGAGGAATCAGTGATCCTAAATTCTCTACAACTCCAATTTCAAGCCTTTTTTGATCTGCTGAAAAAATTGAGATGCAAGAAGCTAAGAATATGACTAAGAGTATTTTAACTCGATTATCCATCTGCTATTCCAAGTTTAAATTTTTTTGCTCAAATAATTAAATAAAGCATCCCACTCTAAGCTGGTAAGGGAATTTACTTCATTTGAAAAACCTGCTGTATTTATGCTCTCCGATACAAGCTTGATAAATAAATTTTTATTCTCTTGCCATTGATTAGATGAACTTAACGCTGCTAATGCAAGCATTTTGCTTTTGGCAACTTTATTAAATAACTGAGCACCAATATCATTACTTTCATTATTTATTTGTGCAAGAATAGAATTAATTTTCTCCGAATTAACTTTACTCTCATCACTGATCAAATTAATTGCTGCGGCTACAGGAACTTGTGGCGATAGCTGCATTCCCTTTGAAAGATTAAATGTTTGATCAAGAGTTGTTAAATCATCTTTTGTATCTAATGGAGCATCAGGTATAAATGCACTTCGTAAGTAGTGGATAATTGCTATTCTTTCTTCAGGAAGAAGAAAATTGTAAGATATCATACCACTTCCAGTAATTCCCTCTTGTAAAGTTCGATAAATTTCTGAGATTTTTGAACCATTCTTCCAGCCATCCTTTAAAGTAAAATTCCGCGGGGCGGGATTAAGAGCAGCCCCTCCGGCTCCATCACCCAATCCTTTTTCACCATGGCAAGCAACACAGTTAGTTGAATAGAGCAGTTTACCTTTACTAAGAAGAGAATCTGTTGGTTGACTTAATTTAAATATATCAATTGCGGGAACAGTTTGAGCGGCTGCAAGTCGAATATCTTGAACTTGTGTTGTATCAGATAACACTATAGGTATATTCTGTCTTGAGATAATATTCAAATTACTTATGTATAACAATCCGAAGCCAATACCGATAACTAAAAGATATGGATAGAGTAAAGCAAATGCTCTTACCGGCTCACTTTTGATTATATCTAGTTGTTGATTTAATATTTCTTTTAATTTATTCATATTCTCTTTGAAAGCTCCATATTATGGGACACGAAAATCTAATCCTTTCTGAAGTTTTGGATCACCGATTGGAACAAGATTAGACTTTTTTGAACGATAATTGAAAATTAAAATAATCACTCCGATAACTAAGAGAGGAACAACCAAATCAATTAAACTAAAATAATATCCTTCAAAGTTTGGCATTACTAACCAATAAATATCAATAAAGTGTGCACATAAAATCCAAATCGAAATAAACTTCAAACGTTTAGGATCCATTTTAGCTGGTTGAGAAAGCAGTGCAGCATATGGCACTATAAAATGAGTAACAATCAATAATAACGACAGAAACTCCCAGCCATGCTGCCACCTATGGAGGAACCAAAAATTTTCTTCTGGTAAATTTGCGTACCAAATTAATAGGTATTGAGAAAAAGCTATATAAGCCCAAAAATTTATGAAAGCAAACTGCAGCGCTCCTAAACTAAATAGATGATCGTCTACTAATTTAGGATGCAAATAACCATTTTCCTTAAGCTTTACTACAAATAATGTTACAGCAGCTAAAGAAGCAACCACGGAACTAGCAAAGAAATAAACTCCAAAAATTGTTGAAAACCAATGAGGCTCAAGACTCATCAGCCAATCAACTGAGGTTAATGTAATTGTTATTGCAAATACAGGAATAAAAATTGCCGAGAGAATTATATTCTTTTTAGTTAGAAATTGATCATGTGTTTTATCTTGGGCATTTGAATTTCTGATGAGCAAATAATAAAACAATCCCCAAATAGCTAGAATGGCAAAGACACGGATTATAAAGAACGTGATGTTAAGATAAGGTGACTTCCCCTTAAGAAGTGTGTCAGTGTTAACAGCTTCATCATGAGCCCAATGAAAGATATCATGGATATTCAATACTAGAGGAAGCACCAATAACGGTAAGAGAATAATTATAGCCGCAAGAAACTCAACTACACGCCTGATTGGTACACTCCAATCTGCACCTCCAACATATTCTAGAGCAATAAGCAGCAATGATCCTATTCCTATGCTCAAAATAAACATATATGCCATAAGATAATTGAGCAAAGCTCTATGCTGATCTAAAGCAAACCCAAGCACAGCTAGAATTACACCGGCGCCAAATATAATCCAACCAGTTTGTTCAAGTTTTTTAGGCAATTCTTTTTTATGATATTCTAGATTAGTTTGCTGCATTTATTAATCCCTTCTGTATCAGTTCAATATCAGAATCTTTGGCATTTTTTGCACGCTGCAATACTCTAACGTAATTTACAATTGCCCATCTTTCCTCTCGAGTAATTTGAGCAGCATATGATGGCATCACATTTTGTCCATTTGTGATTATATGATAAATCATTCCATCACTAAAATCTCTTGCTCGTGTTGAATGCAATGTTGGAGGATTTGGAAATTGTCCATTCATTCGGCTATCTCCATCAGCAAAGTTTCCATGACATGGACTGCAAAATGTTAAATACTTTGCTTGTCCTAATTTCAAGTTTTCCTTTGTTGGTAAAAATGGGTTAGCCAATGTTTGCGGTGGATTTACTTGTCCCATATATGGATAAGGCATATAACCTCTTGCAACAGTTCCCTCAACTTTTTGTCTCATTCCATATTGGTCAGCAAAAAAATCACTTTTTTCTTGTGCGTTTGTTTTATCCTGATAAGCCATCCAGCTGAATGGTTCCATAAATAAAAGTTTATTCAAAATGAAATAAGTTCCTCCAGAAGTAACTAAGGCTACAGCTAATAGGAATGTCAGGAATTTCGGTTCAAATATCGGGTAACTTTCTTTTTCGTTATGATAAATAAATTCAATACTCTCGGCTTTTAATGTTGTAAACAACTCATTGATATTTGTTTGACTGAACATAGAATCATCAGCATAAATAACTGCACCAAATTTATCTGCGGACACTTTTTTCATATAATTAGTGTCATGAAGGGAATGTTTATTGTGTGGAAACCCGAAAATAAACGTAAGGAGCCCGATAACAGTTGAAAGAGTTGCCAACAAAACTGTCACTTCAAAAGTAACTGGTATGAAAGCAGGCAGTGCGAAAAATGGTTTTCCTCCAATAATTTGAGGATAATCAATTGACATTGTCCACCACATAAATAGCAAAGCAAAGACCGCACCACTAAGACCGAAGGTAAGAGTAATATAACCAAGTTTAGATGGTTTAAGTTGCATGGCCTTATCCATACCATGAACTGGATAAGGAGTATTAATATCAAAATTTTTATAACCAGCTTCTGCTATAGATTTTGCAGCATTAATAATATCATTAGGAGAGTTAAAAGTTGCTGCTATTGCAAACAATTCATTTGTTCTTTTCATTAGTGGTTTCCTCCATGATGAGAGGGTTGAGCACCATCAGCAACTGCTTTAACCTCAGATATAGAAACTACTGGTAATGTCTTGGTAAATAAAATTACGAGAGTAAAAAACAAACCGAAGCTTCCAAGTAGAATTCCAATGTCATAAAGAGTAGGAGTGTAATAACCCCAGCTTGAAGGTAGAAAATCTCTATGTAGAGAAGTTACAGTGATTACGAATCGCTCAAACCACATCCCTACGTTCACAAAAATTGCGATAATCAACATTATTGGAATTGATCTGCGAATTTTCTTGAACCAAAATAGTTGAGGGAAAAGGACATTACAACTAACCATAATCCAATAAGCCCAAGCATAAGGACCGAATGCGCGATTTATAAATACAAAACTTTCAAATTGATTACCGCTGTACCAAGCAATGAAAAACTCCATTGCATAAGCATAACCAACCATCATTCCCGTTGCTAAGATAACCTTGTTCATTTTTTCAAGGTGGTTGATGGTTATGATATTTTCAAGATTAAAAATCTTTCTAACAAAGATTAAAACTGTAACCACCATTGCAAATCCTGAGAAAATAGCACCGGCAACAAAGTATGGTGGAAATATTGTTGTGTGCCAGCCGGGAATAATTGAGACTGCAAAATCGAAACTAACAATTGTATGCACTGAAAGCACTAAAGGAGTAGCAAATCCAGCTAACAGCATATAAGCTTTTTCATAGTGCTGCCAGTTTTTATGTGAATGCCGCCAACCTAAACTAAAAATAGAATAAATTGTTTTCTTAATTTTTGAAGTTGTTCTGTCTCTTAGTGTAGCAAAATCCGGAATAAGACCGACATACCAAAATACAAGAGATACTGTAAAATATGTAGATACAGCAAACACATC
>JACAFC010000292.1 GCA_013388515.1 Ignavibacteriaceae bacterium
AAAAAAAGTGTAGATTTGCCTTGGCGTTATTTTATTAAGGATAATCCTTTCGTTTCTAAAAAATGAATACCAGTAAGCGAATATTAATTGTCAGAACTGATAGAATTGGTGATGTGATTTTAACTTTGCCTTTGGCTTCAATTTTAAAGAAATATTTTCCTGATTCTAAAATTTCTTTTCTTGTTAGAGAATATACAAAACCGCTTGTAAGCAATAACAAGTTTATTGATGAAGCTTTTTGTTTGATTGAAAAAAATGGTAAACCCGCAATTTCTGAAAATATAAAAATGCTAAAAAATAAATTTGATATATGCATTGTTGCTTTTCCAACACTAGAGATTGCAACAATCTTATTTTTTTCATCCATTAAAATTAGAATAGGTAGCGGATATCGTTGGTATTCATTTTTATTTAATAGAAAAGTTTATGAACATCGTAAATATGGTGAAAGGCATGAGCTTGAATTCAATGTTAATTTACTAAATCATCTTGGAATAAATGAAGCACCGCAAAAAAGCAAAGTTGATTTTGGTATTCAAATCAAACAACAGACAAAAGAAATTGTAGAGAATAAACTAATTGAGTTTAAAGTAGATTTATCAAAAAAAATTATAATCATTCATCCTGGAAGTGGCGGAAGTGCTATTGATTTACCAAAAGAGAAAATGATTCAACTTATAAAAAATATTTCATCAATAGATAATCTCGTGTTTCTTATCACCGGTAATAAGAATGAAGTGGAACTTTGCAAGTTAATGGTTGTTAATAAAAATACAATCAACATCGCAGGACTTTTTAATGTGGAAGAGTTAATTGCATTAATTTCAAAAGCTGAAATGGTGATAGCAAATTCAACTGGACCAATTCATATAGCAGCAGCGATGAACAAAAAAATAATTGGATTTTATCCAAAGTATGCTGCAGTTTCACCAAAACGTTGGGGACCTTACACAGATAACGCTGTTGTGTTTCAACCAAATATCTGTGATGGAAATTGCAACAGAAAAAAATGTGAAGCTATTAATTGCATGAATAGTATTGACATTGAAAAGGTTACTGAAACTTTTAAAAACATTCTACATTCGGAGATAAATTGAAATTCATCAGTTTGAAAATATTTAAGACAATTTTACTTTTTTCTCTTTATGCATTTTCAAGTCTAATTGCTCAGTCAAATTCTTCAACCCAATTTCGCAAGATAGAAAATAAAGCTTTCAAAGAAGGTGAAAAACTAACCTTCGATGTGAATTATGGATTTATTACCGCTGGAATTGCTGAATACAATATTCCAAAAGTTATAAAGATGAATGGCAGAGATGTTTACAAAATTACATTTGGAGTTAATACAGTTTCAGCATTTGATGTTTTATACAAAGTTCGTGATCGTTATGAAACCTATTTAGATAAAGAAGGACTTTTCCCATGGCGATTTGAACAACATATTCGCGAAGGAAATTATTCAAGAGATTTTTCTGCATACTTTGATCAAAAAAATGGCAAGGCAAAAACTTCTGGTGGAAATTATGATATCCCAAAATATGTGAATGATATTGTTTCAGCTTTTTATTTAGTTAGAACGTTTGATTTTTCAAAGATGAAAGTTGGAGATAAAATTCATCTCGAAAATTTTTATAAAGATAAAACTTATCCACTCGATGTTTATTATAGAGGAAAAGAAACTGTTTCTGTAAAAGCAGGAACTTTCGATTGCATTATACTTGAGCCTGAAATAAAAGAAGGTGGTTTATTTAAAAGTGAAGGAAATGTTGTAATTTGGTTAACGAATGATGAGCTTAAAATTCCTGTTAAAGTCAAAACAAAAATAATTATTGGCTCGATTGATGCTGAATTAACAAGCTACAAAGGATTGGCTGGTGAAATTAAATCTAAACAAAAATAAATTGTATTTGATATGAACTCAGATCCAAACAATCAGAATAATTTTGAGCATTCAGAATATTTCGACAAAGAAAATATTCATCATAAGATGGAACCAGTTACAGCTGCATTCATTGCGTTGATTGGAATTTTTATATTCTATCAAGTCGGTGGAGCAATTTTAACTATTTTAATTTTCGGTTTCAATTTTGAAAATGCTGATATTAACGCAATGCGTTTGCTTACAATGGGTGGACAAATTTTATTAATGCTTTTACCAACTTTAATCTTTGCAAGATTTGTTTATCCTCATCACATCACACAAATATTAAGAGCAAAATTACCACAAGCAAAAGAAGTTGGGATTTTTATCGTTGGATTAATTTTATTGCTTCCTCTTTTGCAATCATTTATGATTCTTCAGAACAATTTGTTGGAACAGATATCTTCAACATTTCCATTGTTAAAACAATTAATGAACTTGCTCGATCAAATGGATAAACTTTTAGAAAAAACATATTCAAGTTTGTTAAAATCACATTCCTTTTTTGAAGGATCTTTTGTTGTTTTTCTTACGGCAGTAGTTCCTGCAATTTGTGAAG
>JACAFC010000242.1 GCA_013388515.1 Ignavibacteriaceae bacterium
AAAAGATTAACTGATAGATTAGCAGCTAACGATTTGTTAGGTGTTCGTGCACATTTGAAAGCAGAAAAATCTTTTCAGCTTAAATCTGTTAGGTATTTGGAAAACCATGATGAACCTAGAGCAATAACAAAATTTGGCAAGCATCGATCACTTGCTGCTGCAACTGTTATTAGTACTATTCCGGGAATGAAGTTTTATTTCGATGGTCAATTTGAGGGCAAAAAAACGAAACTTGCAGTACAGCTGGGGCGGGAACCCGAAGAAAAAATTTGTGAAGGAATTAAATACTACTATGATAAGCTCCTAGAAATAACAAAAGACGAAGTATTCCAAAAAGGCGATTGGAGAATTTTGGAACCACTTACTATAGGTTTTAATAATTCATCTTTTGAGAACTTTTTCGCTTGGCAGTGGACATTAGAGGATTCACGTAGAATTGTTGTAATCAATTATTCTTATTCAACTTCGCAGTGCCGCTTGAAATTGGATATTAAACACGATAAGAAAAAAATTACTCTTGTTGATCTTTTAACACAGGAATTATACGAACGCTGGGTGGATGAATTGAATAATACCGGGCTGTATATTGAACTAAAAGGTCATCAAAGCCATATATTCTCTTTGGTACTCTAATTTTCTCCCTCAAATATTACCGCAAATTAGTATCTTTGAGCTGCAAATCGATAATAATTAAAGTGATATGAAATGGCTCAACAGAAAAAAACAAGTACTAATACAAATGCAAAACAACCGCTCAAAAAAAACGAGCAGAAAAAACATCTTATAGATCCTAAATACAAAAATACTTTCTGGACTGTTTTGATGATTGTTGTTCTAACAATTTTTTTTATAATTAATAATACAAAAAGCGTTCAAGAGCGCGGTCATTACCCACCCAATTATACATCAGCAAAAGGTACAATTTCAAAACAAATCATAGACAGCCGAGTAAGTATTATCTCTGCAGGGAAGGATACTGCCTCTCAAAAATAAAATTTTTGTTTTCCGTTACTTCTTGAAAAAGTAAAGGAGTAAACTGATGAGCAGGCTTAAGAGGATGGAACTTACGATTGGTATGTAAACAGTAAACTTTTCTCTTTTTATATGAATATCTCCTGGGGGTTTGCCTAACCAAGGTATTTTATCGGCAAGCAAAAACACAACACCAAGTATTAATACAATAATCCCCGTGAAAATTAATATTTTACCAATTTGATGGAATTCATATTGCATATAAGCTGAAAAAATTTTTCAGTCAGGAAAAGCTAAAATTACAATAGATGCCAAAAAATTAAAGCCCTAACCTTAAAAATCTAGCTTCCTCTAATGTTAACATAATTGAAATTCGGTGTGTGTCATCTAATCTTTCATTTTCGGAATAATTGAATCTTGCAAAAGAATAATCAACATTCAATTTTGGCAATTTTACACCTGCACCAAGTGTGAACTGTTTTACGTCGTTGTACCCAGCACGAACAGCAAATAAGTTTTTAAAGTTGTATTCAAATCCTGCATGCATATCAAAACTTACTGGACCCAAGTTAAAGTTGGAGGCAAATTTTCTGTTTTCAAAACGAATATCAAAATCTAAAGCAGGAGTAATTTTACCGCCAAAGAAATCAATAAAATAGGCAGCACCAACTTTAGCTGTTGGAGAAATAAGTTCATTTCTTCCTGTATTCCAAGCAACCAAAGTTGTGGTTATGTCTTGAAGATTAGCACCAAGAACCAAATTTTCTGCAGGTTTATAAAGAGCTCCAATATCAAAACCCACACCCCAGGCACCAAATTCAGCAATATTGCGTTTAATAATTTTTACATTTACCCCATAATAAAAATCTTCAGCATGGCGCTTAGCAAAAGTTAGGTAAAATGCCCAATCCTGGTCACTAAATTCAGTCACGAGATCCGGATTAATCCCAGCTCGCGGATCAGTAATATCAGTTAATCTTTGAGTAGTTCCTCTTACAACTAATGCGTCTCTCGTATCGGGAATGCCATCTACAGCTAACCGCATAGCACTAATTCCAAAACTCATGTCAGTTCCATAAGGGATTGCGACTCCTGCATAATCGTAATTAACCAGATTACCAAACTGTTCAGCATGCATTAATGCAATTTGCGGGTAGTTAAGGTTAGCTAATCCTGCAGGATTATAGTACCCTGAGATTACGTCATTCGAGACAGCAACGTATGCACCACCCATTCCCAAAGCACGAGCACCAACACCTATGGCCATAAACTCACCGGCATATTTACTGATTACTGTTTGGGAATAAATTGAAAAAGTTGTGATTACTGTAATTGCGAGGGTAAAGAAAAATTTACTAACCATTATAATTTCCCTATGGTTCTGCTGATTTAGTTAAAATTTGTTGGAAAAGATGCCTAATAGATTCTTGAAAGTCAAGGCAGAATTTGTGAAGAGAACGATATTTGAATCGATGAGATCACTTTCGTAAGGCAGTTAAATATTAAATTTGTTTTCTTCATTGAACGCCAAGCAATTATAACTTATATTTCCTCCCCAAATTGAAGAAAAATGAAAGAAAATAAAGTATATATTGAAACTTACGGCTGCCAGATGAATTTGGCTGATACTGAACTCATAATGGGTATTTTGAAGGATCATGGTTATGGTCTCACTCAAGAGATTGATGATGCTGATGTTGTTTTGCTCAATACATGCAGTATTCGGGATAATGCTGAACAACGTATTTATGGCAGATTGGGAAATCTTAAAACGATTAAAAATTCAAATCCTAATTTAGTAGTGGGAGTATTAGGGTGCATGGCAGAGCGATTGCGAAAGGATTTGGTTGAAGAGAAGAAAATCGTCGATTTAGTTGTAGGTCCCGATGAGTACCGCCGAATGCCTGAGTTTATTGATCTTGCTTTCCATGGTGAAAAGGGCATTGGAGTTCGTCTTTCGAAAACTGAAACATATGATGATATCATTCCTTACCGCGAGGATGGCTTATCTGCCTGGATCTCAGTGATGCGAGGATGCGATAAATTCTGTACATTTTGTGTAGTGCCTTTTACAAGGGGACGAGAACGCAGCCGTTCACTCAAATCTATCGTTGATGAAATCAAACTTTTATCGGATAGAGGTTTTAAAGAAATTACTTTGCTTGGGCAAAATGTTAACTCGTATCTTGATGGAGAAAATGATTTTGCTGATTTACTTGCGGCATCTGCCAAAGTCGATAGAACAATGCGCATTCGATTTACAACTTCACATCCGCAGGATTTATCCGACAAACTGCTTTACACAATTAGAGAACACGGGAATATATGTAAATCAATCCACCTTCCTGTGCAGTCAGGATCAAATCGTATTTTAGAACTGATGAATCGAACATACTCAATTGAGCATTACTTAACCATTATCGAAAAAGCTCGTGAGTTGATGGAAGAAATTAGTTTTACTACTGACATCATTTCCGGTTTTCCAACCGAAACCGAAAAAGATCATAAGTTAACACTTGATGTTATGAAAAAAGTAAGATATGATGGTGCTTATATGTTTAAATATTCGCCTCGAGAGGGTACAAAAGCATTCAAAATGAATGATGATGTAACAGAGGAAATTAAATCAGTTCGATTGCAGGAAATAATTCAGTTACAGCAAAAAATATCTTACGAAATAAATCAAACTTTGGTTGGGAAGGAACAAATTGTGCTTATAGATGGATTTAGCAAGAAATCTGATCAATTCTTAGCCGGAAGAACAGATACTAATAAAGTAGTTGTAATTCCAAAGGATGGAAAAATAAAACCAGGAGATTATATTCGGGTAAAAATTAACCGCGCAACGCAAGCCACTCTTTTTGGTAATGCAGCAATAAATTCAGAAATAAATCCAAATAGTATGGCTCTAACAGCTTAGTATCAGATGAAGTCCCAAAATTCTTTTTCCATTTATCTTGTCCTGCTGCACTTTATATTTCAAACTAATATTCTTGCGCAAGAAGTGGATATTACCTCATACTTAAAAAAAATTGAAGCTGGTGAAAAGGGTGAAGTTGCCAATTCTCTTGCTTCACTTAAACAAAAGCATCCAAACAGTTCTGCAGTTTTATATTTGGAGGCACTTCTTACTGAAAACGGGGAGATTGCTTATCAGAAATATAATTCCATTGTCGAGCGATATCCTGATTCAAAGTATGCTGATGATGCATTGTACAGAATTTTTGCTTATTTCTACGCAATTGATGATTTGAATAAAGCTGAGTTCTTCAGAAGCAGATTAAAAAGTGAGTATCCTGAATCGCCTTATATTAAATTAACTGATAAAACTACTTTTTCAGATTATAGCGTACCAATAGTAAAACAGATTGAGCAAAAGTCCGCCCCAAAGGTTGTGGAGAAGCAAGCAGCTGGTAATTTTCAATACACTATTCAGGCGGGTGCTTTTTCAAGAAAAGACAATGCTGTTAGGTTAAAGGAAGATCTTGATAAAGCTGGATATAATACTCAGCTAATAGAAAAATCGGTTGGAGGAACGGTTTTTCATGTTGTGTATGTTGGTAAATTTTCAAGTGATGAAGAAGCAAAAAATTATCTAAGTATTATAAATCCTAAATTCAAAATTCAGGGTTGGGTTGTAAAGATTAATTGAAATCTTCAAGTTCATCAATCGTTTTTGTTGGGACTAGTTCTGGTAAAACCTCACTAAAAAGATTTCATTCGTCATTATTATTAAAGTCTCCTTCTTTCAATCTACTAATAGATTGTGGTGATGGAATTTCGAGAGCATTACTAACCCAACAAATTTCACTGGATTTGATTGACGGCATATTGATTTCGCATCTGCATCCAGATCATTCTGCCGGCCTTCCTTCTCTAATCGTCCAAATGAAGCAGTTAAAAAGACTAAAGAATCTAAAAATATTTTGTCATAAAAATTTGGTATTAGCATTAAAAAATTTGCTGCATCAAACTTTCGTTTTTACAGAAAATGCTACATTTAGACTAGAGTATTTTGAATATGAGCATGAAGAAGTTATTGAGATATCAAATTATTTTTCTCTAATTTCAAAACAGAACTCACATTTAGATAAGTACAAAAAATACTTAGGTGAAAGCTGTAATGAAATTTTATCAAGCAGCTTCCTGTTTAATCTTGATGGAATAAAGGTTTATTATTCTGGTGACATTTTATCGAAACAAGATCTTTTCCTTTTTGAACCGTACAAACCTGAAATAATAATTACTGAAATGACACATATTGATTTGGAAAATTTAGTTGAACTCATTGAGACAGTTGATCCTAAAAGAGTATATCTTACACATATTAGCGATGCACTTGAAAAAAGCTTAATTGAAAAACTTGCTAAATTTCCATCTGAACAAAAGCATAAAGTTGTTATTGCATCTGATGGGCTTTCAGTCGATGTATTTAATACTTCAACTCTTTAGTCAGCTATTGACAGCCAATACCTTAATCCAAATCTTTTAAGTAAATTTTAATAGCCTGAAAAATATTATATATTTATTCAGACAATTAAACACATTTTTCATTTATTATTTTTGTATAAATCCTAATAATCAGCCAAAATGACAGCCGAAGAATTTAGAAAAGAGTATGGGATAATTGGGCGGTCGAAAGAGATGAAAGATCTCATCGATATTACTATGCAAGTGTCAAAATCAGATATCTCTATTTTAATTTATGGTGAAAGTGGAGTTGGCAAAGAGGTTTTTGCTAGAGCAATCCATGGTTTTAGTCCTCGACACGAAAAACAACTGGTTAGTGTTAACTGCGGGGCTATTCCCGAAGGAATTCTAGAAAGCGAATTATTTGGACACAAAAAAGGTTCTTTTACAGGTGCTGTTGAGAGTAGAAAGGGATACTTTGAAGTTGCTGATGGCGGAACTTTATTCCTTGATGAAATAGGTGAAATGCCTTTGAGGACACAAGTTAAACTTCTTAGGGCAATCGAAACACAAGAATTTATGAAAATAGGAGCTGAGACAGTGACAAATGTTGACGTTAGAATTATTGCGGCAACAAATAAAGATCTCCAAAGTGAAGTTGATGCTGGAAAATTTAGAGAAGACTTGTACTTCAGATTAAAAGCTGTCACATTGTACATACCTCCTTTGAGAAAAAGGAAAAGTGATATTGAAGAACTTGCGTATTATTTTATTACTAAATACTCAGAAGCAAATAAAATTTTGCCGCCTCGAATAACCGATGAAGCGCTTGAGTTTTTAAAGGAATACAGTTGGCCAGGAAACATACGGGAACTTAAAAACACACTGGAATCTGCAATAGCCTTAACTGGGAATAATGTTTTAGATGTCGATCAATTTGCTAATCTAATTCATATGTCGGCTAAACAAACCGAAAATAGAAATCTGCCTGTTTATTTGAAAAAAACACCAGAAGAGGTAGATAGAGAAATAATATATCGTGCATTATTCGAGATAAAAAAGGATATCATTGAATTAAAAGATTTAGTATTGCAAAAAAATTTAGAGGTTAAAAAATCTTCGTTAAATGAACTTAAAAAAGAGATCATCCCCGTTGATCAATTGGAGAAGGATGCAATTAAAAACGCATTGGATTTAACAAGGGGTAATAAGAGAGAGGCTGCTCGCAAATTGCAGATTAGTGAAAGAACTCTTTATAGAAAAATTAAGGAGTATAATATTCAGGATGAATAAAACTCAAGTTCGCAGTACTAATTATTCAAATCTAACAAGAAAAGTTGATTTTCGAACGAAAATAAGGCTTTTACACCTTTTAATTGGTTTGTTTACCTCCACAATAGTGCTTAATTTTGTTGGGTGCTGTGTATATTCTTTTACGGGTGCATCTGTACCTGAACATCTAAAGACAATTGCAATTCCGATTGCCGATGATAGAAGCGGGGGTGCTGAGCCCGGGTTGCGTGAAAAGCTAACTGAAGTTTTAACTCAAAAATTTATTGATGATAATACCCTTCAGGTAACAGACAAAGGTTCGGCTAACTCGGTATTAGAATGTACAATAGTTTCTCTTTCTGATGCTCCAGCAATTGTAACTGCTGGCGAGCAAATTGCAACCAGAAGAATTACCGTTTCTGTGCTGGTTGTTAATAAAGATTTAGTGAAGAGAAAAACACTTTTTGAAAAAACTTTCTCTAATTATGGAGATTATCCATCAGGAGGAAGCGTAGATTCAAGACGATCTGCCATTGAAGATGCAGTTGAAAAAATAACTCAAGATATCCTGCTTGATACAGTTTCAGGATGGTAATAATAATATAAGGTGATTAACTAATTATGGAAGATATAGTACTTAT
>JACAFC010000232.1 GCA_013388515.1 Ignavibacteriaceae bacterium
ATCTCTTAATCTACGTGTTAAATTATTTGTCATCCCAACGTAGATGTAATTTCTTGAAATACTTTTTATAACATAAACTATAAACATAGGAAGGTAAGCTATGAGTACCGAAGGCCGGACTCGAACCGGCACCTGGTGTGAGCCAGACTGGATTTTGAGTCCAGCGCGTCTACCAATTCCGCCACTTCGGCATAAGAACAAAACAAAAATAAATCTAATGATTTAGATACACAAATAAATTTGCAAAGAACTATGCAACTTTGTCCATCTCGAGGGTAAGATCATTATGCTCAATGCTAAAAAGAAATTGTGCTTTTGGATTTTTTTCTTTCGCTCGTTCTAGGGTGTAAGGTGATTCTGCAATATAAACCAAGTTCTTACTTTTGTCTAAGAACAAATTATTTGACCAAAGACTTTTTAAGCTTTCTATATCGCTTTCATTTTCATATTTAACCCAGCAAGCCTTATAAGATGGATAACTAATAAACTCACAGCTTGCACCAAATTCATGAAGCAGTCTAAATTTTATCACATCAAACTGCAGCTCACCAACAACTCCAATTACTTTACGGTTACCTTGATTTTGTGTGAACAACTGAGCCAGTCCTTCATCAGTTAAATGATTTATCCCCTTTTCAAGTTGTTTAGATTTGAATGGATCAGTATTTCTAAGTTCACGAAATATTTCAGGCGAAAAACTTGGAATCCCCTTGAACATGAAAGCATCACCTTCTGTTAGTGTATCGCCGATTTTAAATGTACCGGAGTCATAAAGTCCGATAACATCGCCTGCATAAGCATCATCAACAATGCTTTTTGTTTTACCCATAAATGTTGCCGGGCTGGAAAACTTTAAACTTCTCTTTAATCTTACATGATGATAAAATTTATTTCGCTCAAATTTGCCTGAACATACACGCAGAAATGCAATTCTGTCGCGATGTTTTGGGTCTATATTGGCATGAATCTTAAAAACAAATCCACTAAAGTTTTTATTATCAGGTTTTACAAAACCGCTTGTGGTTTCGCGAGGAACAGGTGAAGGGGCAATTTCAATGAATGTTTCAAGAAGCTCTTTCACTCCAAAATTATTTAGCGCACTCCCGAAAAACACTGGAGCTTGTAATCCTTCCCTATAACTTTTGATGTTAAAGTCACCGTAGACACCTTTTACAAGGTCAACATCATGCTTTAATTTTTCTGCAGCATCACCAAACATCTCCTGAAGTTCGGGATCGTCAACTGAATTAAAAACTTTAATATCCTCTTCAACAATTTGCTTGTTCGAGTGAAAGAAAGCAAAACTATTTTTATAGATATTATAAACACCGCGAAAATTAAATCCCATTCCCATTGGCCAGCTAAGCGGGCGAACGTGAATATTTAATTTATGTTCAAGCTCGTCAAGCAGTTCAATAGGTTCCTTTCCCTCTCTATCCAGTTTATTAATGAACACAATTACAGGAGTGCTTCTCATTCTACAGACCTGCATGAGTTTTTCGGTTTGCTCCTCAACACCTTTTACACTATCAATAACTAGAATCACACTATCCACAGCGGTCAATGTTCGATAGGTATCCTCCGCAAAATCTTTATGACCGGGAGTATCTAACAAATTTATTATTGCATCTTTATAATCAAATGATAGAACAGATGTTGCTACGGAAATACCACGCTGCTTTTCAATCTCTAAAAAATCTGAAGCGGCTGTCTTTCTTATCTTATTTGATTTCACGGCACCAGCAATCTGAATAGCGCCACTGTATAAAAGCAGCTTTTCAGTTAATGTAGTTTTACCAGCATCGGGGTGACTAATAATCGCAAATGTTTTTCTTCTTTGAATATTTTTCAAAATACTCATTTTGTTTACTTACCTTGATAAAAATATTGATTGTAGTTTGATGAGTCAGCTAAAGCTGAATAATGTATGATGAGCTAATCTAATGTAATGTAAAATTCATGAGTTAAATATAAGCATTACAATCTGGATTATAAAATTATTTCAGTATTTGAATAAAATAAGGAGACCGGTTTAGGAAAGATATTACGGTCTCCTTTAAGTATTTATTTATTTCTTAAGTACTGTTTTAAGAACTGTTTCCTTATCAATTTTCTTTGTACAAAAGAACCAGTCATAGCATTTCATATCTTCCTTTCCTTCCATACGATCTTTTGCACTTCCACAAGAACCTGCTGGAGGAACGATAACATCATCACCCGGCTGCCAATCTGCAGGAGTAGCGATCGAGAATGCATCGGCAGTTTGTAAAGCAATTAATACTCTGTACAACTCTTCAAAATTTCTTCCCAAACTTAATGGATAGTAAATTATTGTACGAATAATTCCCTTCGGATCAATAAAGAATACTGCACGAACTGCTTTAGTTGAGCTTTCACCAGGTTGAATCATACCATACTGTTTTGCAACATTCATGGTGATGTCTTCTATCAAAGGAAATTTCACTTCGACATTTTTCATTCCACGGTATTCAATTTTTTCTTTAATTGTTCTTAACCATGCGATGTGACTATACAAGCCGTCAACCGATAGTCCGACTAATTTACAGTTTGCTTTGGCAAATTTATCCTCCATTGATGCGAATGTCATGAATTCCGATGTACAAACAGGTGTGAAATCGGCAGGATGGCTGAATAGAATTACCCAGCTTCCTTTATAATCTTGAGGGAAGTTTATTTCACCTTGAGTTGTAACTGCCTTGAATTCAGGTGCAGGATCACCAATTCGCGGCATTGCTGTCTGATTATTGTTTTCCATTTTGTTCTCCAATATTTATTTATTGAAATATGATTTATTTATAATTGTAAGATGAGTGACTACCTTATTCGATTCAAGAAGAATATTTTTCACAAGCGAAACTTAATAAAATTACTCATCTTGGATAATTAATTTCTAATCATCTCTCGTTGTTAAAGATGCAGTTGTAACTGAGTTACTTTTAATATCAAGTAACTAAAAGTTCAAAACATATATTGAAACTAAAGTTCTTAAGATGTGATGAAATATAATGTTTAACGTCCTAATAATTGTCTTGCCATATTGATTTCTTTAATATATTTTAGACCATAAAATAATTAAGGATTTCGAACTATGCTTAAAGATACGAACCCCGTAGCAGAGCTGATTTGCGAATTAACTCGAAATTGTAACATTAAGGAAGAATATTTTGCTTCGAGCTTTAACCTTTCGCCAACTGAAGTAAGGTTGCTCAAGCTTTTCGTTTCCACTCCGACTTATACCATAAAGGAAATCAGAGATCGGCTTAAACTGACTCCAGGAAGGATAACACACATTTTAACCTCTCTGGAAGCCAAGAAACTCATTTCTAGAAGCTTGGACGCAAACGATAAGCGAGTAATATTGGTAAGTTTAATGCCGAAAGCGAATCCTCTTATTAAAAATCTTAATGAAAATTACAACGAGCTTCATAATAGAATCCTTCAAAATGTTAAGGAAGAAGAAATTGAGAAAATTCTCTCTTCACTTGAAATTTTGGTTGATGTATTTAGGAAATGGGTGAATCAAAAATAATTTTATAGTATAAAATAATTTCTCTCTATTAACATTTAAACAATATGAAAAAAATAGTACTTATTCTCGCATTCTTCGGTTTGCTGGTAATAATTGCAATTGGAAGTCTTTCACAAAGAGATATAGAACCAACAACATTAATTAAGCTTAAGGAAAAATATTCTAAAGTTGAACAACCATCTGTTAATCATGGCAGGTTCGAGATACTAAAACAAAAATTCAACTCACCGCAAGAAGTAACTAAGGCATGCCAATCTTGCCATAACACGACAGCTCATCAAGTAATGAACTCAAATCACTGGAATTGGGAGCGTGAAGAGTATGTTAAAGGACGTGGAGTAATTTATCTTGGTAAGCGAAATGCAATTAACAACTTTTGTATTGGAACACAAGGAAACGAAAAAAGCTGCGCAAAGTGTCACGTTGGCTACGGCATGGATTCTAAAGGAGAAGTATATACCGATTCGTTGAACATTGACTGCTTAGTTTGTCATGATAATTCTGAAACGTATGCTAAAGCCCCGGAAAAAGGCGGTGCACCTTTAATGAATCTTGACTTCAATAAAATTGCTCAGAGCGTGGGCAAACCAAAACGAACTAATTGTGGGGTTTGTCATTTTTATGGCGGCGGCGGAAATAATGTTAAACATGGCGATTTGGAAATGGCAATGTTCGAACCAACTAAAGATATTGATGTTCATATGGGCACTGATGGAATGAACCTGGAGTGTACTGATTGCCATACCACTATTCAGCATAATATTGCAGGAAAAGTTTATTCTCTCTCCTCGATGAACCTAAACAGAAATAATTGTGAACAATGCCATACCGACACTCCTCACACAGATGATATTTTAAATGAACACACTCTAAAGGTTGCTTGTCAAACCTGCCACATCCCAAATTATGCTAAAGCCAATGCAACCAAAATGTATTGGGATTGGTCAACTGCTGGCAGATTAAAAAACGGCGAACCATTTGTTGAAGAAGACAGCATGGGTAATCATGCATACATGTCCATTAAAGGCAGCTTTGTTTGGGAGAAAAATGTTAAACCCGATTACATCTGGTTTAATGGAACTGCCTCACATTATCTTGAAGGAGATAAAATTAAAGACACAACTAAAGCATTAATTCTCAATAAACTTCATGGCAGTTATTCAGATGATGAAGCTAAACTTATTCCCGTAAAAATTCATAAAGCAAAACAGCCGTATGACCCAGTTAACAAAATACTAATTCAACCAAAATTATTTGCTGAGACAAAAGGTGAAGGAGCTTTCTGGAAAGACTTTAATTGGCAGACAGCTTCGGAAGAAGGTATGAAAGATGCAAAGCTTCCATTTAGCGGAAAAATTTCTTTTTTAGAAACTGAAATGTATTGGCCGGTAAACCATATGGTAGCTAGCAAAGAAAACAGCGTTAATTGTAATGAGTGCCATACAAGGGATGAATCGCGTCTCGCTGGAATAAATGATTTTTATTTGCCTGGCAGAGATTATTCTGCTTTGGTTGATACTGGAGGCAAATGGCTAATTATACTTTCGCTAACAGGAATTTTTATTCATGCATTATTCAGATTTTATGCATCAAAAAAGATAAAACAAAGAGCTATCAATGAGTAAAAAACAATTTTACATTTATAAGGGTTTCGAAAGATTTTGGCATTGGATGCAGGCAATTCTTATTTTCTTTCTTGCCTTTACTGGATTTGAGATTCACGGAACATACAGTTTCTTTGGATTTAGAGATGCTGTAAGATACCACAATGTAGCTGCATATATGTTTATCGGACTAATTGTTTTTGCAATATTTTGGCATCTAACAACCGGAGAATACAAGCAATATATTCCAACGCTCGTCAACATTAAAGCTCAATTGAATTATTACATCTTTGGAATATTTCGAAACGCTCCTCATCCGACAAAAAAAACTGTACTAAGCAAGCTCAATCCCTTGCAAAAACTAACTTACTTTGGATTAAAAATTTTAGTTATTCCACTTAGTCTTACTTCGGGTTTACTTTATATCTTTTACCGATATCCCTCAAGACATGGTATCAAAGCAATTAACATAGAAACCCTTGAAGTTATCGCCATTGTTCATACTGTTGCGGCAGTATTATTAGTAGCATTTATAATTACACATTTGTATTTGATAACCACAGGAGAAACTTTAACGTCCAACTTAAAAGCAATGTTAACTGGGTATGAGGAATTGGAAGACATGCATCATACCGAACAAAAAGAAAAAAAATAATCATCAAAAAATAAATTTTAACATGAGGTTTTAATGGAAGAATCTAAATATATGAATCCCTATTTAGCAGGTACGCTTTTAGGAATTCTTTTAGTAGCGACAATTTATATTACAGGAAGAGGATTAGGTGCAAGCGGAGCTATTAAAAGTTATGCTGTAACTACAATGCAAACTATTGCTCCGTCGCATACTGCAGAAACAAAATTTTATAAAGAATATGGAAAGGAACATTCAAGCGGAAGCCCTTTGATGAATTGGCTTGTATTTGAAGTAGCAGGTGTTTTGATAGGAGCTTTCCTCTCAGGACTCATTTCAAACAGATTAGATCTGAAATTAGAGAAAGGTCCCCGCTCCACAACAAAAATACGAGTGGCTGGCGCATTGATTGGCGGTTTACTTTGGGGTATTGGATCTCAATTAGGAAGAGGATGTACAAGCGGTTCAGCTCTAAGCGGATTAGCTGTAATGTCAACCGGCGGCATTATAACCATGTTTGCAATATTTGTCGGCGCTTACATGTTTGCTTATACTTTTAGAAAATTTTGGATTTGATAAGGAGAATTAATTATGGGACCATTAGTACCTGATGTAGTCAGTAACAATTTAAACTTTATTGCCGCATTAGTAATTGGAATAATGTTTGGCGCTATTTTAGAACAAGCCGGCTTTTCAACTTCTAAAAAATTAGTCGGGTTATTTTATGGATATGACTTCACAGTTTTACGGGTTTTCTTCACAGCCGGAATTGTTGCAATGATTGGTGTGATGGGTTTAGAACATTACGGTTTGGTTGACATAAATTTAGTGTATGTCAATCCAACCTTTTTATGGTCAGGAATTGTTGGAGGATTAATAATGGGCTTAGGATTTGTAGTTGGCGGTTTTTGTCCGGGTACATCCGTATGCGCCGCAGCAATTGGGAAAATAGATGCTATGATATTTATTATTGGAGCTTTTTTCGGAGTAATAATTTTTGCGGAGGGTTATCCAATTTTTGAACCACTTTACAAAGCAGCAAATTGGGGAAGTCCAAGATTCTTTGAAACATTAGGCATGTCACAAAATATTTTTGCATTCATACTTGTAATGTTTGCACTCTCTGCTTTTTGGTTTTCATCAATTGTAGAAAACAAAGTAAATAAAGTAAACAAACCGCCAATTAGATTTACTCCTTACTATATTGGCATTGCATCAATTGGAATCATCATGGGACTTTCTGCATTCATCTTTCCGGAAAGAAAAGCTTCATTGCTGGAAAGGGTTGAAGACAAAGAGTTCGTTAGTTCTTACAAAATTGAAACAATGACACCAGACGAGTTTGCACTGTGTTTACTAAAAATAAATGAATGTAATAAATTTCAAATTTTTGATTTTAGAACTGAACATGAATTCAAAAAAATGAGCTTACCTAAATCTACTTTATTTACAATAGATAACTTATTCGAGAAAGAACCGAATAAACTGTTAAATCTAAAACATAAAGTAAATGTATTTGTTGCCAATGATGAATTGACAGAGAAAAAGATGGCAATTATAGCTGGTGAGCTTGGCTATAAACGAATTAAAATTTTGGAAGGCGGATTAGAAACCTTTAAAGAGCAAATTCTCAACTACACAGAAATCGAAAACCCAAAAACAGTTGATGAGCAGAACACAAACAGATTCCGAGTAAAAGCAAAGAGTGTGATTCCCATTCTAATTCAGAATAACAAATCAGCAGGACCAGTAAAGAAAGTACAAAAAAGAGTTGTTGGTGGTTGTTAGATATTTGCATGACCACAACTGTTAATATTTTAATCAAAAGGAAATACAATGAATAGTTTAAATATTGCTGTGGTTACAGATGATGGCATAACGATTAGTCAGCATTTTGGAAGAGCAAAATATTATGAAGTGGTGTTCGTCGAAGATGGCAAAGTAACTAAAAAAGAGCGAAGAAATAAATTGGGACATCATAACTTTGCACATGAAGATCATCACAATCATCATTCTCAGGAAGGGCACGGACTTGATTCTTCATCACACAATAAACATGTTAGCATGGCTGAAGCTATAAAAGATTGCAGTTATGTTCTTGCCCGTGGTATGGGCGCTGGCGCCTATCAAAGCATGATGCAATTGAATATCAAACCCATTGTTACTGACATTAGAAGCATAGATGATGCTGTACAAAAAGTAATTGATGGAACTATCATTGATCACACTGAAAAACTACATTAAGAAAACAGTATAACATCTCTAGATTTTATAAGTAATTAATAATTTGTTATTAGATGGTAAACTAATTAGTAAAACTTATCGAGTGTTATTAACACATGTTCATTACAATCCTGGACTTATTAAAAGAGACCATTCAAATTTCCTTACTCGTTGCCGTTATGATGATAGCTGTGGATTTATTGAATGTAGCAACGAAACAAAAGCTTGAAGCATTTTTTAAGAATGCGCAAAAATACCGTCAGTACATTTTTGCTTCTTTAATCGGAACAATGCCTGGATGTATTGGCGGATTTACAAACGTTTCACTTTACATTCACGGCTTGATTAGCTTTGGTGCACTTGCCGGTTCTATGATCGCTGTTTCCGGCGATGAAGCATTTGTTATGCTCGCTATGTTTCCTAAAGATGCGTTTATTCTTTTTGCCATACTTTTTGTAATAGGAATTTTCAGCGGCTGGTTAATTGATTTCTTTGTTAAACGATTCAACATTTCAAGTTGCAATAACTGCGCAGAGATGATCGTTCATCAGAAAGAAAGAAACTTCAAGCATTATCTCAAAGACCATGTTTACGGACACATCATCAAAAAACACCTTTGGAAAACTGCATTGTGGACTTTTGGTGCTTTGGTAATTGTTGAAATTGGACTTAACTATCTTAACCTTTCAGAATTTACATCTCAATATAAAATTGTCTTTTTGATTGTCGGTGCGTTGATTGGTTTGATTCCGGAATCCGGACCTCATCTTGTCTTTGTAACACTATTTGCACAGGGCTTAATCCCCTTCTCTGTTTTGCTTACCAGTTCAGTTGTGCAGGATGGGCATGGAATGCTGCCAATGCTGTCATATTCATTTTCAGATTCGGTAAAACTTAAACTGTTCAATTTTACGATTGGACTCTCAATTGGTTTAATTTTATTTGCTTTCGGAATTTAAGAATGCTGGAGAATAAAAATCACTGGTATGATGGATGGTTTTACGATACATTCATTGCGCCGAATCAAGATAGATTATTTTCTGAAATTAAAAATTTAATCAAGCCGAACAGCCGCATCCTTGATGTTGGATGCGGAACTGGAAGATTTTCTTTTTTCATAGCCGATAAATGCAGCTCAGTAGTTGGAATTGATTTATCGCAAAGGAATATTGAAAAAGCAAAAAAAAATCTTCAAAAAGAAATAAATTCTAAAATCTCTTTCAAACACACTGATATTTCTGAACTAGTTAAGCAAGAAAATCATTATGATTATGCAGTTTTGACTTATGTAATTCACGAAGTAAATGAAGATGAACGCGTGCCATTGCTAAGCCAAATTTCACAAATTGCCGATAAAATATTAATCGGGGACTATCTTGTACCTCGCAATAAACGATTTTGGAATTTGCTGAATGAGCTGGTTGAGTTTGCCGCCGGCACTGAACATTACAAAAACTACAAAAATTATTGCCATATTGGCGGTATTCAAGATTTAGCACGCCAAGCTAATTTAAAAATCATTTCAGAGATTAGAAATAGACCATTAACAAGTCATTTGGTTGTACTAGCCAAAAGATAACCTCATTCACTTCCTGTTTCAACTTCTACTAGTCAATTCTTCAATATCTCCGAAATGAGATGCATAATTTTACCAGGAGTTTAATATACAGTCTTGCTTTTTATTTCAGAGATGGGTTATATTTCGGTAATTAACGAAATGAATTATGTGAGGAACAAATTATTTTGGAAGATAAAGTAAAATTTTTTAAAGCCCTGTCAGATTCTAATCGCCTTCGGATTTTAAAGATGCTTCAAACCCGTCCACTTTGTGTTTGCGAAATAACCGAAATTTTAGAATTAGCAACATCTACAGTATCACAGCACCTCAAGATCTTAAAAGAAGCTGGCTTCATTATTGAGGAGAAAGATGGAAAATGGGTAAACTATCTTGTCAATCCCCAGCCCAAAGATCCCCGAATTTCTACATTACTCGCTTCATTAGATTATTGGATTGCTGAGCAATCGATAATAATTGAAGACAAAAAGAAGGTAATGTGTACTGATAGAAATGTCATTTGTTCAAAATAAAATAGTTTTATTATTTCGGTATTAAACGAATTAAATATTATGGATTGGAAAGAACAATACAAAAGCTTTTTATGGATCGTGGGATTTTTTCTCTTTGCTTACTTCATGCCAATTGAGACGGAATCTTTCAAAGGGGCAATCTTAGCAGCTTTTGACTTAACAAAATGGTATGCACGAGAGCATGTTTTGCTTTGCCTCGTTCCTGCATTTTTTATTGCAGGTACAATCGCTGTATTTGTTAGTCAAGCTTCAATTGTAAAATATTTTGGAGCTAAAGCTAAAAAGTGGCTTGCTTATTTGGTTGCTGCCGGCTCAGGAACTATTCTGGCGGTTTGTTCTTGTACCGTTTTACCTTTATTCTCAAGCATTCATAAGCGTGGTGCAGGTTTAGGTCCGGCAATTGCTTTTTTATATTCGGGACCTGCAATAAATATTTTAGCTATTATTCTGACTGCTCGAATTCTTGGACTTGAACTTGGCATTGCACGGGTAATCGGCGCTGTTTCCTTTAGTGTAATCATTGGTTTGATAATGGCATTCATCTACCATAAAGAAGAGAAAGTAAAAGCCGATGCTCAGATTGCAATGCCCGAAATTGATGAAGCAAGACCTATTTGGCAAACAGCACTACACTTTTTAATTCTTGTCGCAATTTTAGTTTTCGTTAATTGGGGCAAGCCAGCAGATTCAAACGAAGGGTTCTGGTTTTTCATGTTTGCAAATAAATGGTTCATAACAGGTTTTTTGGGAATTGGTTTTGCAC
>JACAFC010000226.1 GCA_013388515.1 Ignavibacteriaceae bacterium
CACATTGTCTGTTTAGTTTCCTTAAGGCTGTGTGTAATAAGAACCATTTCATCGCTCGATAAGGTTCCCGAATCATCCCATTGTGGTATTTCTGGAATGGAAAATGAACCCATTTTCAACATTTCTCTAATTTTTATTGAAGCCCTATTAGCATATACCACCGCTTCAAGTAATGAGTTGCTAGCTAATCTGTTCGCACCGTGGACACCTGTCATGGTAACTTCGCCACAAGCGAATAACCCATTTATTGATGTTTGTGAAAATTCATTAACCACCACCCCACCACAGGCATAATGTGCTGCCGGTACAACTGGTATGTATTGTCGAGTAATATCAATTCCTGATTCTAGGCATGTATGATAAATGTTAGGAAAATGCTGAATTATTTCCTCTTTATTCTTATGAGTTATATCCAAATAGACAAATTCTTCACCACTCTTTTTTATTTCAGAATCTATAGCTCGAGCAACTATATCTCTTGGAGCCAATTCCTTACGAACATCATATTTTTCCATAAATTCCTCACCGTTCGTTCTGCGTAAAATTCCTCCAAAACCTCGAACCGCTTCAGAAATAAGAAAAGAGGTTTTTCCACTCAAATTCCTATTTGGAGAATAAAAAGATGTTGGGTGAAACTGAACAAATTCCATATTTCCTATTCGTGCTCCCGCTCTAAAAGCCATTGCAAAACCGTCGCCAGTTGCAATTGATGGATTAGTCGTATGCTGATAAACCTGACCCAGGCCCCCAGTTGCTAATAGTGTAATTTTTGAATTGATAGTTATGACTTCTTTTTCATTTTTCGTAAGTACATAAGCACCCCAACAGTTTCTACCCTCAACGGGACTATTTCTTAAAGATGGGATATTGTGTTCTGTTATTAAATCTATTGCTGAAGTATTCTCTATAACTATTATATTTTTAATTGAATTAACGATTGAAATGAGAGTACTTTCGATTTCTTTTCCTGTAAGATCCTTAGAATGTACAATGCGTGGCATTGAATGCCCGCCTTCTTGAACTAGATCCAGTTTCCCGTTCTTCTCGGTAAATTTTGTTCCAAGTTCAATCAGTTCTTTAATTCTATCTGGCCCCTCATTAACCATTATCTCAACAGCTCTTTTATTGCATAAACCTGCTCCAGCAATTAATGTATCGTTCACATGTTTTTCAAATGAATCAGCTGGATCAATAACGGAGGCAATACCACCTTGAGCATAGTTGGTATTTGACTCTGCTCGATTTTTTTTTGTCACCAAAATTACATCAGCAAAATCAGCTATTTTTATTGCTGCAAACAATCCAGCTATTCCACTTCCAATCACTAATACATCAGTCTTAAGCATAAATAATTAGATATTTAATAAAGAAATAAAATTGATGATAGATATACTGTTCCATAGATAATAATGCTGAAAAAGAATCCACAAAATATTGAGTAAATCCAAGTCCTGCTAAGTGTAAACACCGCTGAAATTGCGAGAAATATAGACCATAAAATCAACAATAGTTCAAGTGTAAGCAAGGTATATGCAGGGAATGGATTTATAATAAATGGAGAAGGATTATTTGAAAACAAATATCCACCAAAGAAAATTAATTCTAGTGGAAATAAGATAATTACTCCAAAAATATTGGGAATAAGACTGTATGACAAAACAGATAAAACATCCGCAAACCTTGTTTGTATTTTTAGCTTATTCGTACTTACCTTCAATAAAAAAGTGGTTAGAACTAAATCAAATAATGTTATTAAAAGAATGGTAAGGTAATTAGGAATTAAGCTAATGGTGATACTACTCTCTTGTTTTAACAACGAAAAAAATATCGATACTATGAATAACTTTATTGAAACTAACAAAATGATCGAAATGATAAAATTTTTCTGCTCTGAGTAAATGATTCTTGTAAAAGCCTTAATTGGATTTTCAATAAGGATTTCCAATAATTTCCATAAATCGAGATTATAAACCCGTTCTCGTAAATAAGCTTTGCAATTTGTACAATTTAATTGATAGAAAGGATTCGCTGTTCTACATGATGGGCAAGAAATTGAATTTTTCATCTTAGTTTAAATCTTATCCCCATCCTTGGTTGATGAATTAAGAAATCTTCTTCAACAGTAAAATCAAATAGATCAGCATCAACATAGGCATCAACTAAATTTAGAACATAAGTTAAGCCCAAATATATTGAAAACATATCTCTTTGATCCCTGTAAAAATTTCGCAGCCTGCGATAATCTTCATCACCTGTTTGGAGATAGAGATCGCTATTGTCTTTATAATTGGAATTGTTTTGAATCCAATTGTAAACAAACCAGCCTGATATTCCCCAAACAATTGGTGCTTTAAAGTATGACTCATTATAAATTTGGCCGGCACCAGGTATTACTGCACTTAATAATACAGCAGTCCAAGGTGATTTAGATGGAACATAGGCAGAATCATTCGTGTTAGTTTTATCTTGAACGATTTCACTCTGAGCACTAATTAAAAAGATAAAACTTAATGATAGAATAATCGTTTTAATGGTATGACTTATTGATGATCTCAAAGAGTTCAAATAATCTTTCCAATTCATCGTTGGAGTAAAATTCTATAGTAATTTCGCCAGAACCATCATGTTTTTGACGACAACTGACCTTAGTTCCAAATACATTACGCAGACGTTCTTCAACATCTTTAATATTTGCAGATTTTAGAGTAAATGTGTTTAGGTTATTACTTTTTTTAACATTTTTTGAAGTGGTGGAACTTAAGTCTTTAATTAACTGCTCTACTTTCCGTACAGATAAATTTCCGTCAAGTATTTTGTGCAATGCCGAAAGTTGTAATTCTGGAGATGGTAAGTTTATCAAAGCTCTTGCGTGGCCAGCAGTAATTTCTTCTTTAATAATACATTCTTGAATTTCTGCTGGCAGTTTAAGTAAGCGAATAAAATTAGCCACTGTAGTTCTATCTTTACCTACTTTTTCAGCGATTTGTTCTTGTGTGAGGTGACATTCTTCCATTAATCTTTTGTATGCCAAACCAATTTCAATAGGATTTAATTTCTCCCTTTGAATATTTTCAATCAGTGCTAATGCAAGCATAGCTTCGTCACTATCAACCTTAATGATATAAGCTGGAATATCCTTATATCCAATTTCATTGCAGGCTTTAAGTCTTCTTTCACCCGATATTAGTTGGTAAGCAGAATGACTAATGCGCCTTACAGTAATAGGTTGAATTAATCCATTTGAAAGAATAGATCGCTTTAATTCTTCAAACGCTTCGGGTTCTATACTAATTCTTGGCTGAAATGGATTTGGTGAAATAGCACCTACAGGAATTTTAGCTAAGATATTTTCCTGCTTCCCATCATCTTTTTTTATTTCGGAATAATCAGCTGGTCTATCTTCTGGAATAGTATAATTTTGCTGTTTTATTAGTGCATCTAACCCTCTGCCAAGACCGGTTTTCAACTTATTCATCTTTACTTCTTTTTATTTCGAATTTCTAATTAATAATTCTGAGGCAAGAGAAATATAATTTTTTGAACCTGATGAAATTGCATCATACAAAAGCACAGGTTTACCAAAACTGGGAGCTTCAGATATACGAACATTTCTGTGTATAACAGTAGAAAATACTTTTTCACCAAAATACTTTTTAACTTCCTCGGCAACTTGATGTGAAAGACGTAATCGAGTATCAAACATAGTTAAAAGAACACCTTCTATTTGCAATTCCTTATTAAAATGCTGCCGAACGATATTAATCGTGTTCAGTAGTTGTCCCAATCCTTCCAGTGCAAAATATTCACACTGAACAGGAATTAATACCGAATCTGAAGTTGATAAAGCATTAAGTGTCAAAAGTCCCAATGAAGGTGGACAATCAATAATTATAAATTCATATTTTTCTTTAATGCTTCCAATAGCACTTTTTAATAAACTTTCACGGTAAGGCATTTCTACCATTTCAATTTCAGCACCAACCAAATTTATATTTGAAGGCAGCACGTCGAGGTAGGATAAGTAAGAATTAACAATTACATCTTCCATTTTTTTTTGGCCAATTAGAACCTCATACACGGAGGGTGTATGATTACTTATATCCAAACCAGATGAAGAATTTGCTTGAGGATCAATATCAATCAACAAAGTTTTTTTCTCAGCAGCAGCTAATGAAGATGAGAGATTAATTGCAGTAGTTGTCTTACCTACTCCGCCTTTTTGATTTGCTATTGAAATTACCTTTGCCATTCAAGAAAATAAACGATTATTTAACTAAAATTGAGTCATAAAATACAAAACTATAAGGAAATCTCCTCCCCAAAACCAAGTACTTTGCAGTGTATATTTTTGGATTCGACAAGCCTTTTAAACTCTAAAGGATCAGCATTTATTACGGGGAATGTATTGTAGTGCATTGGAATCACCACTTTAGGTTTTACAAACTCGGCCGCCTTAACTGCATCATTTATTCCCATTGTGAAATTATCACCAATAGGCAACAGCATAAAGTCTATATCATTTAGTTCACCTATTAGTTTCATATCATAGAACAAACCAGTATCGCCCGTGTGATAGATATTTTTGTTTTCAATACTGATAATTACACCAGCTGGTTCTCCAACATATTGATTATCAGGAGTTTTAGAACCGTGGTGAGCAATAGTAAATTTAACACGGCCAAAATCAAATTGATAGCTTCCTCCAATATGCATATTGTGAGCCCTGAACCCGTGCGATGCACAGTAATTTGCTAATTCATTCACACAAATAAATGTCGGATTACACCTTTTTGCTATTTTGAAAGAATCACCTAGATGATCCCCATGCCCATGTGTAAGAATGATATAATCAGCTTCTACATCTTTAGATTTTACCGGTGATGTTGGATTGTCATCCAAAAAAGGATCAATTAAAATCTTGATAGTTTTTTCAGTAATTATTTGAAATGCAGAATGAGAAAAATATTTTAGTTTCATTTTAACATTCTCCTATTTTTTAACAAAACCAGTTAAAAGCTATAGTTTACTAAAGCTAAATTTGATATTATGGTTATTATTGTCATATTGAATAATTAGGATGCAATTATTTCATTCTTCTAGAAAAAGCTTTTTAGAAAAATCAAGTGTTCCTCAGAGTATCACAATTATTGGTCAAAGAATGCATTTTCAGTTGGTTTCTTCCACTTTCTGATATACGGTGCTCCTATTGCTTTTACTAATTTCTTTCTCAATGCTTCTTTTGAAAGCCCTCTCCATAGGCGCCCGTCTTCAGCAATAGAAATGCCTCCTGTTTCCTCAGAAACGATAATTGAAATAACATCTGCTTGTTCGGTTATTCCAATTCCTGCACGATGCCGCATACCCAATGTTTCACCATCAACTGTTGTAGTTACAGAAAGAGGCAGCGTGCATCTTGCAGCTTCAATTGTGTCATTTTTAATTATAACTGCACCATCATGGAGAGGAGAACGCGGGAAAAATATTGCCTTTAAAAGATCTCTACTTACTTTAGCATTCATCTCTTGACCAGTTTCAACAAATCCTCGTATTCCTCCCGATTTAATTAGGACAATAATTGCACCATGCTGTAATTGCGAAAGTTCAAATGCTGCATCTGCAATTACATAAGCCGAATCTGGAGATTGCGAACGTACAAATATTCTGAAAATTGGATTTCTGGCTAAGAATACCAAAAGCCTTCTTATTTCTGGCTGAAATAAGATTATAAATGCTATTACCCAAATACCTGTAACTAAATTTAAAAGCCAGCTGAGCGTACGTAAATTAATAATTTGAGCTATAAATGATAAAATGAATATAAGAATCAATCCAAAGAAGATTTGAGTAGCAATTGTACCTTTAAGCAGCGCATACAATTTATAAAATATAAAAGAAACTATAGCGATATCTATAATATCTAATAAAGTAACAGTTAAAAAACCTATTTTAAATAATTCCAACATTTAAATTAAACTAGACAACATTTTACAAACTTGCGACCCGTTTTTGATATTATGGGTTCTTATGATACGAGCTCCATTAGTAACTGCAAATGCTTCTGTAAAAGATGTGGCAGTATCTCTTTCATCAACGTCAATATCAAGAATTTTTCCAAGAAATGATTTTCTTGATAACCCTATTAAAATAGGATAGCCCAAAGATTTAAAATCACCCAGCCGATGAAGTATTTCTAAATTATTAGCCACAGTTTTGCCAAATCCTATTCCTGGATCTATGAAGATATTCTGTATTTTTAATTTCTCAGCAATACAAATTCTTTCATGAAGATAATCATAAATTTCTTCAATTACATTTTCGTAGAAAGGATTCCGCTGCATAGTTTTTGGTTCACCAAGCATATGCATTAAAACTAAAGAAGCATTGAATTTTTTAATCGTGTCAGCAATTTTTGGATCATTTGTTAAACTGCTGATATCATTAACAATACTTGCCCCATTTTGAAGTGCAGCAGAAGCTACAACATTCTTTGTAGTGTCTACAGAAATAATTGCAGAAGGTCTTTCCAGTAAAATTTTTTGAATTACTGGGATAACACGTTGGATTTCTTCTTCGGCAGAAACTGAATCCGCACCTGGCCGACTTGATTCTCCTCCAATATCTAATATGTCCGCTCCATTATCCAACATTTCAATTCCATATTCAGCTGCTAAATTAGAATCGAGATATTTGCCTCCATCTGAAAATGAGTCGGGAGTTACATTAAGAATTCCCATAACATAGGATGAGTTAAAATTAAATTCTCTGGCTTTTATTGTGTAAACAATTGAATTATAATTTTTAAAGTTGTTAACAGTGGTTAAAAGTAATTTTTGTAGATCGGGTTCCGTTGAACAATTTTCAGCAATTTCTTGAATTAAATTAGTATTGCCGAGCAAGAGAATCTTAGAACGGTTATCAGTATCATCCAAGCAGTAAATAAACTTTGTAAGTCTTCCCAATAGATTCTTGAAACCATTAAAATATTGGTCTTGAATTTTTCTTATTTCAACTCCGAACAACCCTTCGTGATGCAGATCCCAGCTAAAATTATATTTTAGCCTGTATTTATTAAAGACATTAGGGTGAGACAGGTTTATAATTTGGGCTAACACTTTGAATGCTCACATCTGTTGAAAATAAATTACATACTCCTAAAATGTAATCAAGAATTGGAATTTAACATGTTTTTTAATTTAGCAGCTGCAGCAGTAATATTATCGGCTCCAAATACTGACGATCCTGTAACAAACACATCGACACCTGCATGAAGAGATGGCAAAATTGTAGAAGTATCGATGCCCCCATCAATTTCAATAAAAAAACGAGCATTCAATTTTTCTCTAAGCTCAACTAATTTTTCTACTTTTTTTAGAACAGTTGGAATAAACGACTGACCTCCAAAACCTGGATTAACAGACATCAACAAAATCATATCAGTGTATTCAGCTATTTCAGTTAATGTGCTTACCGGGGTGGATGGATTTATTGAAACTCCAGCTTTGCATCCCAACTCTTTAATTCTGTTTACAGTTCGATTTAGATGAGGAGCTGCTTCGAGGTGAACTGTCAAATAATCTGCTCCAGCATTTATAAAACTCTCAATATAATTGTCGGGGTTTTTAATCATTAAATGAACGTCCAATGGTAGATGAGTTGATTTTTTCACGGCCTTAATGATTAGTGGACCAAAAGTGATATTAGGAACAAATTGTCCATCCATAACATCACAATGTATCCAATCAGCTCCCCCTAATTCAGCTAACCGAATTTGCTGTCCAAGATTTGAAAAGTCTGCAGAGAGAATTGATGGTGCAAGGATAGCCATTATTTTTCCTCTATTTCATTTTTTATTTGAATATCGCTGGATTTTGTTACAAATAAATCAACCGGATCACCGGGATTTAACTTTGTATCTTTGCTCGGGTATTGATCAATTATTGTGTTTGGTAATAATGAAAATGATATCTGATAATTTATCTTTCCAACCTTTAATAAACTGTCCGCTAACAATTTACCAGCTTCCAATAAGGATTTACCAATTAAGTCCGGGACAAATATCTCTCCAGTTTCAACACCACTGCTAACTGAAATTGAAACCGTTTGACCTTTTTTTATAGGTGTACCTTCAACAAATTCTTGATCAAATATCATGTTCTTGGGACTATTGGAAGGTATCTGGTCAACATTACCTAGCTTCAATCCTATTCTCTCTAAAGCAAATTTAGCATAGCGAACCGATTTACCCTTTAATAAAGGTACTACAACTGTTGGTTCTCCGCCGCTTATAAATAAATAGATTCTTCGCCCAACTTTTACTACTGAACCTTGATCTGGACGCTGTAATACAATCGTACCTTTAGGATAACTTTCATTAAATGTAGTGTCGCTCAAAATCGGATTAAGATCATTCTCCTCTAATAAAGCAATTGCTTCATTCTCTCTTAAACCCACAACATTTGGAACCTTTGTTTCTTCCCTATTTACCCACCAAGGCAAAATAACCAAATCAGTCAACAAAACCAGTATTATCAAGATGATAACACTAACAAATATTTTTTTACCCACACTACTTTTCAAACGACGATTAACCATTATAAATTATTTATGCATCCTAAATTACAATTAAACTAAGAAGTTCTCATTTTTTAGTTGTAATAATATATTTATTATAAATTAGCATTAAAAAGGTAGCAATTACCCCAACGCCACTCATTACAAGAAAAATGTATTTAGGTTCATTCATTTCCTTGACAAACAACTGATAAATATATCCACCAAAAGTTCCGCCAAATCCCCACGCAATAGCAATAGGTAAAAATGCATAGCCCTGAAATAGCGCAGCTTGCCCTTTTGGTGCCATATCAGCAATGAATTCATAAAACCTTGGTGCCTGAGTCTGTTCACCAATCGAAAAAATAAAAATTCCTAAGACAATAATTGGAATTCCTAAAGGAATTTTTGTCTCCGACCATAAACTAAGATATTGGTTCTGAGAAGCCGGCAAAATAAAATACCATAAAAGCCAGGCACAGGTAGCAAGAATGAATCCTATTGATATTGCTGTTGAGGTAGGAATATTCTTAGTCAATCGATTAAGTGGAATTTGAAAGATGATAATCGTCCATGCTCCTGTTGATAATAATAACTCTATTGGAGCATCTGGTGAAATAAAATCCGCTATATAAAATGGAATTACTATAAAAAACTGCCAGAATAAAACCCAGTACAAACCAAAAATCAATAAGAATGCTATAAACTTGAAATTTTTCAATACTTTTATAAGATTTAATAGCACTATGTTCAGATTTTGTTTGGCTTCAATGCTTCCATCTGTAGGTTCTTTAAAGTAAAGTCTTGTGGAAATGAACATTAATGCGCAGCTTACTGCAGATACTAAATAAACAAACTCTATTCCGAATGTGTCTCTTACAAGAAAAGCCAATAGAGGGCCAATTGCAGCCCCAGTATTAACCAGCCAGTAATAAATTGCATATCCTAAGGACTTAGTTTGAGCTGTTGTTGTGACTGCCACAGTTCCAAGAACACTGGGTTTTATAAATGAGCCACCTAAAGCAGTAATAATCAAAATGAAAAATAAAATCCAATAAATATCGAAATTGCTGTAGAATCCGCTTAACAATTTCATTCCGGTGGACCCGATTAAAAAATAACCAATTGCTAGCACCAAAAATGCAAATGAAAATGCTTTTCTAAAGCCAAATTTGTCTGCAAGAGCTCCAGCGAAAATTGGAAGTAAATAAATTAAACCTCCAAACAATGACGATAATTGTCCCGCTTGTATCTCTGTGAATTTCAAATGGTCTCGAAGAAAAATGCTGAGAATGGTAGCTTGTCCGTAGTAGGCCAGTCTCTCAAATAATTCCATGATGTTGGCCACCCAGAATTGTGTTTTGAAACCTTCTTTCTTAAAAATCATTATCTTTGAATTACCTTTTGATTTGATATTATTTGATTTCTCTTTGAAATATATTAAAGCACCTGTACATTAACAAAAATATTAACTTTTAAATTCATAAGTGCTCTGCCGTAATGTTTAAGAATTATTTTACTTTGAATAGACATACAATCGAGTGTAATGAATTGCTCAAAGGTTATACATTAATTGCTTGTTTCACTCAAGAAAAGAACAAATTAGTTCTACACTTTAAAAATGATGATAGGGAAAATTTTATCGAAATATCCACAGATCATCAAACACCCTACTTTTTAATTAAAAATAGATATAATCGTGCAAAGAAAAATACACTTAGTTTTTTCAATAATTTCCTTCCTTCAAAATTAAAATCAATATCAATAGCTGAGTTCGATCGGATAATAAAGTTTGAGTTGGAATCCAGTTCAATATTTTTTTTAATTAGAGGTAAAGAAACAAACGTGGTTCTGATTAAAGATTCAGTTGAGCTGTCTGCATTCAAAAAGTTAAAGAAAGTGTCTGAGCTTTTGCAAGAACTGACGAATTTGAAGTTTACATCCTCATTCACCATACCAAGTTTTTTATACAATATCGAAGAACCCTTTGAAACTAATTGCCTAAATCAATACCCTTATTTTGGAAAAGAAATTAAAACTGAGTTCGAACGAAGATTTTCATCAGACTTAAATAATGATTGGAAAAAAGTTTTAATTGAAATATTAAATGAAATCAAATTTAGTCAGCCATTTTTAATAACTGATACTCTAAAAAACGAACTTTCATTTTCATTTTTTTTAAATTCTCATCTTCAAGATAAAGTTGAGTTTTACTCTTCGGTTAATGAAGCTCTTCGATTTTTTCTCATAAATAAAAATAGAAGGAATAATTTAGAATTAGAGACCAAATTTGAACAAAAGCTTGAGGATAGACTTTTTAAGCTTGAAAAAAAAAGAGATGCACTTATGGCAAGATTAGAAAAAGGATGCAAAGAGGAGTATTATAAACAAATTGGTAACTTACTTTTAATGAAAGTGCCTGAATTTAAACGAGGGAAAAACGAGATTACAGTTGAAAATACTTTTGATTCTAATAACCTTATAAAAATAGAATTGATCCCTAGACTTAACTTAAAAGAAAATATTGAATATTATTTTGAAAAAGCTAAATCCGAACGTAAAGAATATGATACATCCAAGATATTATTGAATGAGACCATCAAAAACATTGAAAAGATTATGAATGAAAAACAATCTGAGATGTTAAACCAAGCTCACTTGCATGAAAATACCATGAAAAAAGGGAAAAAACACTCGCATGAAGGAATAAAGTTTCGTCAATTCATATTGTTCGATAAGTACTTTGTTTATGTTGGTAAAAACAGTAAAAACAACGACGAACTTACAACCGGGTTCGCAAGACAAAATGATTTTTGGTTTCATGCAAGAAATGTTTCAGGTTCTCATGTGGTTTTGCGATACGACAAATCACCAGATGACATTCAAAAAAATATTTTAGAAAAAGCGGCTTCTATTGCTGCATTTTACAGTAAAGCAAAAACATCTTCATTAGTTCCTGTTTCCTACACCCAAAAAAAATATGTTATAAAACGTAAAGGCATGCCTCCTGGAACTGTATCCTTACTTAAGGAGAAAGTTTTATTGGTTAGACCTGAGATACCAAAAGAATGTATAAAAGTAACTGATGAATAATTTGACTTTGACATTAACGAAATTCATATATTTACAGTTGAATATTCAGTTATTAAATATTGGAGTCTCAAATGGTCGATGTAATCTGTTTATTTGAAGACAAATCTTTTTCCCAATTACTTCCGCTTGTTTATTTTAGACCTACCTACGACTTAAGATGCGGTATTTTAACATTAAGAGAAAAATTTCAGTATTATTTTCCAAAATCAAAGTTTATACTTAACTGTAGAAATTATTTACAAGAATTCGTTTCGGAGAGTAATCCAAAAACCATTGTTAACCAAATGAATTATGATAGTGTTTTATTTATTAATGGAAGAGTTATTGCTGAATCTAAATTAGCTAAGCAATTAAAAATCAACGAGGACACTCTTTTCACGCATAAAGGACAAATAGTTGCAGCTAAATTAAGCAAGGGCAATCTTTTGTCATTTAAAGATAAAATGCATGACTTTTTAGATTTAACTGATTTAAATCATTTACCAGCAAAGGAAATAGATGTTTCTGTAATTAATTATCCGTGGGATCTAGTTTCGAATAATGGTGCACAGATTGTGTCTGATTTTAATTTATTGACTGGAACACTCAAAGGAAAAAAATTACGTGGTAAAGTTTATCCGGGAGTAAGTCTGCTGAACAAAAAACAAATATTTATAGATAGCGGTACAACGGTTAAGCCAGGTGTTGTTTTAGATGCCGAAGGTGGCCCAATTTACATTGGTAAAGATGTAAAAATATTTCCTAATGCTGTTATTGAAGGACCTGCATTCATTGGGGATAAAAGTGCAATAAAAATTGGAGCCAAGATTTATGAAAATACAAGCATAGGTGAAGTATGCAAAGTCGGCGGTGAAGTTGAAGGAACTATTATTCATTCATATTCGAATAAACAACATGATGGATTTCTTGGGCATTCATATTTGGGCATGTGGGTTAATCTTGGTGCTGATACAAATAATAGTGATTTAAAGAATAATTATGGAAATGTTAAAGTGATAATAGACGGAAACCAAATAGATAGTGGATCGATGTTTGTTGGTTTAACAATGGGAGATCATTCAAAATCAGCCATCAACACCATGTTTAATACTGGTACTGTAGTAGGAGTGTCAAGCAATGTTTTTGGTTCTGGTTTTCCTCCTAAATACATATCTTCCTTTTCATGGGGCGGTTCTGATATAATATCAACATATGAACTTCAGAAGGCACTCTCAGTTGCAAAACGAGTAATGGCTAGAAGAAAAGTTACCCTTACCGAAGCAGAGGAAAAAATATTTCACAAAGTATTTGAACTTACAAAATCAGAGCGCGAAAGATTTAATACCAATAAATAAAACTTCAGTTAATTTTTAATAACTATCTCGGAGAAAAAATGCGGTTAATCATCCAACCTTCGTATGAATTAGTATCAAAATGGACGGCAAATTATGTTGCTACAAAAATTAAAGAATTTAATCCCACTTCAAAAAAATTATTTGTAATGGGATTGCCAACAGGCTCTTCCCCTATCGGTATGTACAAAGAATTAATTAAACTCAATCAAAAAGGATATGTTTCCTTTAAATACGTTAAAACTTTTAATATGGATGAATATGTTAACCTTCCAGAGGATCACCCCGAAAGTTATCACTCATTTATGTGGAATAATTTCTTTAGTCACATTGATATCCAAAAAACAAATGTTAACATTTTAAATGGTAATGCTAAGAATTTGGAAAAAGAATGTAACGCATATGAGAAGAGAATCAAGGAATCGGGTGGAATAAAATTATTTATTGGCGGTGTTGGTGCTGATGGGCATATAGCTTTTAACGAACCAGGATCTTCACTAGGGTCGTTAACTAGAGTAAAAACATTAACAATGGACACAATCATTGCCAATTCTAGATTTTTTGATAACGATATAAAGAAAGTGCCTAAAACAGCATTAACTGTTGGTGTTAAAACTGTACTCGATGCCGAGGAAGTATTGATAATAATAAGTGGTCATAATAAATCCCGCGCCTTAGCAAAAGTGGTTGAAGAGGGCGTTAATCATATGTGGACCGTAAGTGCTTTACAACTACATCCAAAAGGAATGATTGTCTGTGATGAAGCAGCTACTTATGAATTAAAAGTCGGAACTGTTAAATACTTTAAGGACATTGAAGCAACAAATCTGGAACCAGAAACTCAGTTAATTAAAAAGAAAAAATAGTCGATATTTCTCATTCGTTTTTAGACTGTAGTACTTTAGTTCATTCTTACTTGATTTGATATAAAGTTTATGCGAGAAGATTTTTTAGGCTGGTTTAAATTGGTACCGCCGGCGAAAGAAGAATACCCTCCAGGCCTATTGGCCACTATTCCTCTCCCTAACCGGCAGTGTGTAGTTTAAATTCTTTTAAAGTAAAACAAAACACGTGCCGAGTTTTTTTCTAAATCTTTCAACCATTGAACAGAGATTAGGCAAATTTTTCTTTTTGTTTTGAGATAGTGGTATAAAAAGAGACATAATATTTTTACTCGAGTGATTCAAAATGATTATTAGGTATTCCTAATTGATACCTAGCCAAGAATGAATTATCTTTGCATTGAATTTTTGCACCCGTAGCTCAATTGGATAGAGCATCTGACTACGGATCAGAAGGTTTGGGGTTCGAATCCCTACGGGTGTACTTAGAAAAGCTCGATTACTTATTGTATTCGGG
>JACAFC010000256.1 GCA_013388515.1 Ignavibacteriaceae bacterium
GGATTAAAGGTGCTTCAGCTTTAGTATATTACAAATCATAATTACTATCGAATGATCTGAAAGATGAATAAATAGTGTACTTATGAAATATTTAAGCGTGATAGTATTTTTATTCATCTCTTCATCCATCTGTTATTCTCAGTCGGATTCAATTTACAGCAATTCAATTCTGGATACACTGTCAACAGCCTTATCCGACTCACTTTCCCTTACAGATCAATCATCTAAAAAAGCGTACGATGTTGATACCGTTATATATTCAAAAGCAAATGATTCACTTATCTTTTTTGTAAAAGATAAAAAAATGAAACTCTTTGGCGAAGGCGAGTTGAATTATAAAGACACGGATCTAAAAGCAGCTAATATTTTTCTTGATTTTCAAACCAACAATATCGAAGCAACAGGAGTTAAGTCAGATTCAATAAAAAGTGAAATTACAGGATCGCCTGTTCTTAAAGATAAGGGTGAAACTTATGAAGGCTTCAGGATGAAATATAACTTCAAAACTAAAAGAGGTTTAATTTCATCTGCTCAAACAGAGTCTGAAGGTACACACTATACTGGTTCAAAAATTAAAAAAGTGGATGATAACACCTATTTCGTACAAGATGGAATTTATACAACGTGCAGCGAAAAAGAACCGCATTACTGTTTTTATTCACATGAAATGAAAGTAGTAAATAAAGAACAAATAAGTGCGAAATGGATTTGGCTTTTATTTGCTGATGTTCCTTTCCCTATACCGCTTCCATTCGCTGTTTTTCCAATAGAATCGGGCAGAAGATCTGGAATAATACCGCCAGCATTTGGTGATGATGGTACATACGGCCGTTATTTCAGCAGGTTCGGTTACTTTTGGGCAATGAGTGATTATATGGACCTGGCTTTGCAAGGAGATTACTATACGCGCGGCAGTTACAGGTTTGACAGCAGATTTAGGTACGCAAAACGTTATGATTATAGCGGCAGTTTAGAAGCACAGTATGAGTTTTTAAGAAAAAATGAAATTACTGATGCTGATTTTTCTGAACAAACTAATTGGAGACTAATCTGGAATCACAACCAAAACTTTGATCCTTCTTCTAGATTTGATGCGAGACTGGAATTTATGTCGGGTAACACTCTCCAGCGTAATCTAGTCGATTTTAATGATGTGCTTAGAAACGAGATTAGATCTAATGCAACTTTTTTTAAGAACTGGGATGAGTCAGGCAACAGTCTGTCACTTAGCTATAGCAGGCGTCAAGTTTTAGAAACTGGCGAAATAAATGAAATTCTTCCAAACCTTTCTTTTACAGTTCCGCAGAAATACCCATTTAAAAGGAAAATTTCTTCTGGAGATCAAAAATGGTATGAACTTATAGGTTATAATTACAGCGGTCAATTTCAAAATAATCGAGATAAACAAGAAGGCCAACTAAAAATTAGAGGTGGAATTCAACATAATATTAACTTAAGTGCTTCACCCAAAATTGGATATATAAGTGTAACTCCAAATTTTCGATATCAGGAAAAGTGGTACAATAAAAGAATCGAACAATCAATTGTAAAATCTGCATTCTCTGGTGAAGATTCGGTTGTGACAAAAGATGTGAAAGAGATCAACTTCATTAGAACTTTTTCTGCAGGTATTGGAGCATCTACCAGATTTTACGGAATTTTTCAGCCGAATATGTTGGGAGTTAGCTCGATAAGGCATACAGTAAATCCTAGTATTTCATATAATTATCAACCTGATTTTTCAGATCCCAAGTGGGGTTATTTTGGAGCATATTACGATTCCTCTGGAAAAAAGATTATTTACAATAAATTTCAGGAAGAAATTTTTGGAGGAGCTACTTCAGGCGAGCAGCAAAGTTTATCCTTCTCAGTTTCCAATATTTTTGAAATGAAAACTTCAGTAGATCCAACTGACACAACATCCAAAGAAAAAAAAATACAGCTTCTGAATTTGGATGCGGGAATAAGTTATAACTTAGCTGCTGATAGCATAAAGTTTTCTAAGTTGAGTGTTGGATATAGAACTCAAATTGGTGATTGGTTGAATTTATTTGGAAACTCTATTTACACTTTATACGAAACTGATGAAAATGGCAGGGAGATAAATCAATTTCTGATTAATAACAAAAAAGGTTTACTGCGATTAACAAATTTCCAGTTTTCCGTTTCTACGACCCTATCCGGAGAAAAATTACAATCTGACTCAAATGATGAAACTAAAGCCCCTTTGCCTGAAGGAGAATTTGAACTTGGCAGTGCGGATAGAAAAGTTTATCAAGGGTTATATAACGATAGAGATCCTGATTTCAGCATTCCGTGGGATTTATCGTTAAGCTATAACTACATGCTTGATAAGTCAATTCCTTCGAAATCAACAAGTATTTCAAATATGAGCGGAAGTTTAAATTTTAATCTCACACCGAACTGGAAGTTTTCAGTAACCGGCAGTTACGATTTTGATAGAAAGGAATTTTCGGCACCTCAAATTAAAGTTTCTAGAGATCTGCATTGCTGGCTAATGAATTTTACATGGAACCCAATTGGGACATTTCGCGGTTATAGATTTGAAATAAGAGTAAAAGCTCCGCAGCTTCAAGATCTTAAAGTTACCAAGCAAGATCAATTTTATGAAGGAAGATGATTGAATTTCAATGAAAAAATACATCATCGATGGTAATAACCTCATCGGTAAAATTAGGTCACTTTCAATACTCCAATCAAAAGATAAACAAGCTTCAAGGGAAAAGCTCGCCTTTTTAATCGATCGATATTTCACTAACAAAAAAGCCGAAGTTAGTTTACATTTTGATGGATTTGTAAACAATAAAATTAACACACCCAGGATCAATCTAATTTATTCTAATGAACTATCAGCAGATGAAAGAATTAAGAAACAAATTGAATCAGTCTTAAATAGGAGAAATTTAATCGTTATAAGTTCAGATAATAATCTGAAAGAATTTGCAAAAGTCTGCGGTTGTAAGTGTATACAAAGTGAAGAATTTGGAAAGGAACTATTGAAAGGTGAAAATATTGATGATGAAGAATCGAGGATTAAAGCAATGGATGATGTTAACATGTTCAAAAAATTATTCGAGTCTTAAACTAAAAGAACGTGACATTCTTACTTTAAGTTTTGCCTAAAAAAGTTGTTAAAATTTTTCAATAATTAAATTCAAGAGTGTAAAAATGAGTAAAGCATTTTGGTTAATTTTCATATTTCAAGTTGTAGTACTCTCCCAAACCAATGTAGATAAGCTTGCAGCAAGATTGGAATTTATCAGTGAGGCAGCCTTAAATGATTGGAAATACTCAACTGATTTTCCATTAGTCATACGCAAGTCTCTGATCCATCTTTTGACGATTCAAGATGGTTTAATTTAAGATTAAATGAGCAGGTATTCCCAGATTCGTGCTGGATTAGAAAAATTGTAGAGATACCCAAAAACATTGCAGGAATTCCGGTTAAAGGGAAAGTGAAGTTCATCATTTCGGTTGATGATTATGGTTATCTTTTCGTAAATGGGGAGAACAAAGGTTATTTTCCTTGGGATGGCGAATTTGAACTTACTAAAGATGCAAAACCTGGTACTAAGTATGTACTGGTTATTAAAGCAATTAATACCGGTGGTCCGCTAAGATTGATTCGTGCCAAACTTGATTTTGCAAGTGAGCTTCCGATTCAAAAATTAGTAAGAAATTTTATACTTGGAATCCAAGTTGGGCAAAAACTGCTTAGTTTCGACACTTATCAAACTAACAGCAGAGTGAAAGTTGATCCTGGGATTGATCTCTCAAAAATGGACAGGGAAGAAAAAAAGAAACTTTACGACCTTTTGCAAAATACCGTTACTACAGTTGATGTGGATGCCTTTGCTCTCGGAGATACTGTTACATTTATAAAATCATTAAATGAAGTAAAACATACTCTAAAACCGATAGAAGAATTTGCTAAAAGGTTTACACTTTATTTTACATCAAATGCACACATAGACGCTGCATGGCTTTGGCGTAAAAAGGAAACAGTTGAGGTTTGTAAAAGAACATTTTCATCTGTTCTGAATATGTTTAAGGCTCGTCCGGATTTTACTTATACTCAAAGTGCAGCTGCATATTATAAATGGATGCAGGAAGATTATCCTGAATTATTTAGTGAAATAAAAAATTATATAAAGCAGGGGAGATGGGAGGTTGTTGGTGGTTTATGGATTGAGCCTGACTGTAACATACCTAGTGGTGATTCATGGTCAAGGCAGCTTTTATATGCTCAAAATTATTTCAAAATTAATTTTGGTGAAAAAGTTTCTCTTGGCTGGAATCCGGATTCATTTGGTTATAATTGGAACATGCCTCAAATGTATTCAAAAGGAAATATTGATGCTTTTATAACCCAGAAGATTGGATGGAATGATACTAATGTTTTTCCTTATAGAGTTTTTTGGTGGCAATCTCCTAACGGGTCCAAAATCTTAACCTATTTCCCATTTGATTATGTTAATGAGATTTCAAATCCCCTGCAATTAATTGATTGGATGAGACAGTTTGAGGCAAATACTGGTTTCACAAAACAAATGATTTTATTTGGAGTTGGTGATCATGGCGGCGGACCATCCCTTGAAATGATGGCTAGGATAGATAGACTTAGAGAAGTTGATATTTTTCCCAATATAGAGTATGGTACAGCAAAAAATTATATAAATTGGCTAAGAAGTGAGGACTTATCCAATATACCAACGTGGAATGATGAATTGTATTTGGAGTATCATAGAGGTACACTAACCACACAATCAAATACTAAGCAATGGAACAGAAACCTCGAAGTACTATTAACGAATACAGAAAAATATAGTTCGATTGCTAATTTGTTTGGGTACTCGTATCCTAAAAACAATTTAAAAGATGCGTGGTCAGGTGTTCTCTTCAATCAATTTCATGACATCCTTCCTGGATCGAGCATAAGAGAAGTTTATATTGATTCGGATAAGGACTATAAATTATCCGAGAGGGTAGCGAAGTTTGAGCTGGACAAAGCTTTAGAAAATATTTCAAGCAGAATTAATACAAAAAATATTGACTGGAAACCTTTAATTGTTTTTAATCCATTATCTTGGGAGAGGAGTGATATTGTTAGAGTTGTTTTGCCTGATGGAGACAAAAATTTATACTCTGTTGCTGATGAAAGCGGTATCGTTTTACAATCTTTACTTAGGAAAAAAGATGATTTAAGCAGAGAGCTAATTTTTAAAGCAGATAATATACCTCCGCTTGGTTATAAAACTTATCAATTATTAATCGGTGACGCGATCAATCATTCAACCGTGTTGGAAAGTTCTAAAGTAGCAGAATCAATTTCTTATGCTCAAGCAGCTAGCATTGAGAATGAATTTTTTAAGGTGAGTATAGACGTTGACAGCGGCTGGGTTAAAAGTATTTATGATAAAAGATTTAACAGAGAGCTACTAGCTGGATATGGGAACCGATTGCAGCTTTTGGAAGACTTGCCTAAACAATATGATGCTTGGAACATAGGACTAACCGGACTGCATTTCCCATCAAAATTCAGAAAAGCTGAACTGCTAGAAAATAATTCCATTCGATCAATAATTCGAGTCTATCATGATTATTTAAAGCCCGGTGTACTTAAAAATTATCCTACCGAAGACTTCCCTTCTTCTTTTTTTACTCAAGATGTAATTCTTTATAAAGGAATCGACAGAGTTGAGTTCAAAACTAATATTGAATGGTGGGAGGATAAGACTTTGCTAAAAGTAGCTTTTCCTGTTTCAGTTTTTGATACTGTTGCAGCTTATGAAATTCCTTTTGGAACAATTAAAAGATCAACAACTTTAAAAGCGCAATGGGATAAAGGAAAATGGGAAGTTTCTGGTCATAAATGGGCAGATCTATCGGACAATGATTTTGGAATAAGTTTGCTTAACAAAGCAAAACATGGCCATGATATTAAAGGAAATGTTATACGTTTATCGTTACTTCGTTCACCCAAGTGGCCGGATCCAACAGCAGACAGAGGTGATCATTCCATCGAATACGCTTTGTATCCTCATTCAGGAAATTTGGAAAAAAGTATGACGATTCGAAAAGGATATGAGTACAATTATCCTTTGATTGCTGTTTTTACTGATAATCATAACGGGAATTTAAGAACGAATGATACTTTTGTTTCTGTTAGTTCAGAGAATATAATTTTAACATCTTTCAAAAAAGCAGAAAATTCTGAGGATGAATACGTCCTAAATTTTTATGAGGCCAAAGGAAATAAAACTACTGCTGCAATAAAATTCATCACAGAAATCTCAAGTGCTTCAAATACTAACTTTTAAGAGGAAGAAGGTGAAAAACTCCTATTTGATAAAAACTCTCTTGAGTTAGAATTTAATCCTTACGAAATTAAAACTATCTTGGTACGATTTTGAAGATTAAGGTTGTGAGAATAATATCTCACAACCTTTCTTTCCATAATTTAATTTGGGCAGATACTAAATCGGGATTTGGAGAGCCGATAGTTTTTTTACGTGGAAGAGCATCCGAAATTTGAAAAATCTTTAATACTGAAGCATCAAATAAGGAGTTTATGTTTTTTAGCTCTTCATGTGATAATTGATTCAGCTTAGATTTTTTTTCTTCGGCAAAACGTACAACTTGTCCAACTATTTCATGAGATTTTCTGAAAGGAATACCCTTTAAAACAAGCCAATCAGCTAAGTCCGTTGCAAGAGAAAAATCACCGTTAAGTTCCTCCGTAAATCTTTCCTTATTGACATCTATTGTAGAGATAATTCCTGTCATCATTTCTATTGAAGCTAAGTAAGTATCGAACGAATCAAACACCGATTCTTTATCTTCTTGAAAATCACGGTTATAGCTTAATGGCAGCCCTTTAATAGTAGTGACTAATGCTGTATAATTGCCTAAAACTCTTCCCAATTTTCCTCTAATTAATTCAGCAATATCAGGATTCTTTTTTTGCGGCATCATTGATGAACCTGTAGAGTATTCATCGGATAATCTTACAAAGTTCCATTCAGTAGTTGACCAAATAATAAGTTCTTCGGCTAAGCGGCTTAAGCTAAGCATTCCTAATGAACAAGCATTTATAAAATCAACCACAAATTCGCGGTCAGAAACAGAATCAAGCGCGTTTTGAGTTACGGAAGAAAATCCTAATTCTTTAGCTACAAATTCTCGATCGAGCGGTAAAGTTGAACCAGCAAGTGCACCGCAGCCTAACGGGCATCTATCAGTTTCAAAATACACGTAATTCAATCTCTCCTTTGAACGCTCCATCATTTCCACATATGCAAGTAAGTGAAATGCGAAAGATATTGGTTGAGCCCGCTGAAGATGTGTGTAACCCGGTATGATAGTATTGCAGTGTTTTTCTGCTAATTTTAGTAAGTTTTTTTGGAAGCTGATGATCTTTTTATTTAA
>JACAFC010000233.1 GCA_013388515.1 Ignavibacteriaceae bacterium
AATGCTAGTTTCTCTGATGAAGTTGAAGCAATTAAATTTAGAGCCAAACTATTAAAGAATGACTGGAAAAAATTGCTGGAAAATTATTCGAAAAATGAAAAACTAAAGGATGTTAAAACAGAAAAGACATTAAGTAAGTATGAAATTTATCCGATCGAGTTGCTTAATTTACTTGAACTGCTTCACCCTGGTGAAATTAGTATAGTACTAAAGGAAAACTCAAACAAGTACTCAATTGTTCAGTTATTACAAGTATATGAGAGAGGCGCCATTCTGCCAATATCTGCAATACATGAAAAGGTTGAAGCAAGGTACATTGCAGATAGACGGGAACATCTCTATTCTGAATATCTTAAAGAACTTTATTCGAATAATGAAATAGAAATAAAACAATAGTATGTCTATGAAAAAAATATTTTTAATTGTGCTCCTTTTTAGTATTTACTCATTTGCTCAGGAAGTTTTGGATAAAATAGTTGCGGTAGTTGATAATGAATTTATCTTGAAAAGTGAACTTGATTTTCAGACAAACATGGTAGCAGCTCAACGGAAACTTGACCCCAACTCGGCTGAACTACGGAAGCAAGTTTTGAATTCCATTATTGAAGAGAAATTAATCTATGCCCAAGCTAATTTTGATTCAATAATGGTTACAGATGAAGAAGTTACAAACCGTATTAATTATCAGCTTGAAGTATTTAAGCAGCAATATGGCTCAATTGAACGAGTTGAGCAAATGTACGGGATGAGTGTAGAAAAAATAAAACGTGAGCTAAGAGATGAAGTTCAGAAAAGTTTAATGATTCAAAAGCTTCAAGAAAAGAATTTTTCGGGAATTGAGGCTAGCAGAAGAGAAGTAGAAATTTTCTTTAATACTTATAAGGATAGCTTAGGTATTATACCCGAAAAAGTTACCATCTCGCATATCTATAAAAACCCAAAAGCATCTAAAACCAACAAAGAAAAATATTACTCTCTGGCAAAATCAATTTTAGATTCGATTAAGAATGGTGCCAATTTTTCTGATATGGCAAAAAAATATTCTGAAGATCCAGGCAGTGCTGCCCAAGGTGGAGATCTTGGGTTTGTAAAGCGAGGGGTTTTTTATCCTGAATTTGAAGCTGCTGCTTTTACCTTGGAAGCAAACCAAATTTCAGATGTAGTTGAATCTCCTGTTGGATATCATATCATCCAAATGCTGGAAAGACGGGGAGAATCAATAAAAACCAGACATATTTTAATAAAGATTAAACTAGATGAACAGTCTGATTTGAATACAATTACATTTTTAACTGAAATTAGAGACAGCATTGTTAGGAAATTCGGTTCCTTTGCAGATTATGCAAAAAAATACAGCGAGGATAATGATACTGCTCCTTTTGGCGGTGATCTTGGTACTTTTTTTATAAACCAGCTGGATAAACAGCTGCTGGATGCAGTTTCCAAGCTAAAAGAAGGTGAAATAGGTTTTCCAAGGCGAATAGAGTACTCCGAAGGAAATTATGGTTACCATATTGTTTACTTGGTAAAAAGGACAGCCCAGCATTTAGCAAATCTAGATCTTGATTATCCTGAAATGAAGAAATTAGCTGATGATAATAAGAAACAAAAAAAGTATGCCGAATGGATTGAACAGCTAAAATCTAAAATATATTGGGACGTGCGAATTTAACTTTTATGATTGAATAAATATTAACCAGGAAAATAATTTTGAATAATTCTGCCGGCAGCAATAATGATGTTGAGTTAGTTCAAAAACTAACTGAAAGCATTAAAAAAATTAAAAACGAAGTTGCAAAAGTAATTGTTGGTCAAAATGATATTATTGATCAATTATTAGTTGCACTGTTTTGTAAGGGTCATTGCTTATTGGTTGGCGTTCCAGGGCTTGCAAAAACGCTGCTCATTAAAACTTTGGCTGAAGTTATAGATCTAAAATTTAATAGGATTCAATTTACACCCGACTTAATGCCCAGCGATATTACCGGAACCGAAATTATTGAAGAAGATCAAACCACAAAGAGAAGAAATTTTAAATTTGTTGCTGGACCCATTTTTGCGAATGTAATTCTTGCTGATGAGATTAACAGAACTCCACCAAAAACTCAGGCTGCCCTTCTTGAAGCTATGCAGGAACATCGAGTTACAACAGCAGGTCAAACCTATATTCTGGAAGAACCTTTTTTTGTACTTGCAACTCAAAATCCTATTGAGCAGGAAGGAACGTATCCGCTCCCCGAGGCTCAGTTAGATAGATTTATGTTTAATCTTTGGCTTGATTATCCATCATTTCAAGATGAAGTAAAAATAGTGCAAACAACCACAAGCAGTTATTCTCCAAAACTTAATAAGGTTATTTCAGCAGAGGAGATAATTGAATTTCAGAGCTTGATTAGAAAAGTTCCAGTTGCAGACAACGTAATTGAATTTGCAGTAAAAGTTGCAAACAAAACGCGGCCATCCAACGATGGAAATAATCCTGTTGGGCAATGGATAAGTTGGGGAGCTGGCCCAAGAGCTTCTCAGTATTTAGTTCTTTCTGCTAAGGCAAAATCAGTAATAGATGGAAGATTCACCCCCAATATAGAAGATATTAAATCTTCAATGATTCCAGTTCTCCGCCATCGCATTATAACCAACTTTAATGCAGAAGCTGAAGGTATTTCCTCTTTGGATGTGGTTAAAAATTTGATGAACGAAGTTGATAAGTAGAACAGATATTCTTATCTGTCCATAAAACAGCTTCGTGACAGATAGGAATTTATCTCCTGCCGATGACTATAATCTCGCAATCTTATAATTCTTGAAAGCATAGTAACTTTCTTTGGCAGCAGTTTTAATTACAGTTGCAGTGGGAATAGCTAATAACATTCCCATAACTCCCATCAATTGTCCCCCGGCAATAATTAAAAGAATGATAACGATAGGATGCATTTCTACGCTTTTAGAAAAAACATAAGGTTGAACAAATCCATTGTCTATTGCATAAATAGTAAAAATTACAATTGCTAAGGGAGGCAGTTTTGATAAGTCGCCGTACTGAATAATTGAAATAATTGCAGCTGGAATCCCGCCGATAACCGGGCCAAAGTATGGCACCAGATGTCCTAAGCCAGCTATAACACCAAGAATAAGTGCGTTTTCAATCCCAATGAGATAAAAACCTATTCCACAACAGAAACCCACAAAGCTTGCATCAAAAATCCATGCACGGACAAATCTGCCCATGCTAAAACTGATTTTCCTAATTATCCAATAGGACATTTCAAAGTATTTATTTGGCATTACGTTTAAAATGCCTCTAAAAATCTTTCGGCTGTCCTTTAATAAAAAGAAGGTAATAAATGGAACAATTACTAGTATGGCTACAACAGAAACAATTCCGCTTAATACAGATGAAAATTCGTTAAATGAATTGACAATGTACGCAGATATTGCTCCTTCAACATTTTTAGCTAAAGTTCCTACTTTAAAGAATGGAAGATATTTATGTATTTCCCGTTCAATAGTAACTATTTGATTGTGAAGCGAAAAATCTTTTAAGATTTCTATTAATTGATTTATTTGATTTGATAATTGCGGAATGATGTAAGAAAAAATTAGGTAGATGAATAAGCCCGCTAAAACAAACACCAAAATGGTAGAAGGTAATCTGTTCAGCCCTTTGTTCTCAATTAATTTTACGAAAGGTTCAAAAATCATTGAGAGAAGCAGAGAAAGAATAAGTATGATAAAAATATCTGAAAGGAAGTAAGCTATGGTTAAGAGAAGTATTGAGAAAATTGCCCAGATTAAATACTTCTTAAATCTGGAAAGTGATATTTCTCCCATCATTATTCCTTTTGTTGAGTTATTGCCTCAATACGTCTTATGCCAGGTACTTGTCTTAAAACTGATCTTTCAATGCCGGCACGAAGTGTCATTACCGACATGGGACAGACTTCGCAAGCGCCTGTTAGTTTTACTTTAACAATTCCATCATTAGATACTTCAACCAATTCAACATCACCGTCATCTGCTTGCAGAAAAGGCCTAACAGAATCTAAAGCTTTTATTACTTCTTCTTTCATTTAAATACTGATTTTAGATTATGCTAATTATCATCTAAAATTATTTCAACTTTAGATGAATTTTTTCCTCTTATCTCTTTCACATTTTTATCAAGAGATCTAGATAACTCCATAATAATTTTTGCATGCTCATCATTAGGCATATCAAAAATGATAGGCACCCCGTTATCTCCACCCATTCTAATTCTTGGATCAATTGGAATTCCCCCAAGAAAAGGAACACCTAATTCAGAGGCTAGTTTTGAACCGCCTCCTGATCCAAAAATGTCGTAGTGTTTTTTAGTGTCCGGAGCAATAAAGTAACTCATGTTTTCTACAATTCCTGCAACCGGCACATTAACTCGGTTAAACATTTTTAGTGCTTTTCTAGCATCAATAAGAGAAACTTCTTGAGGTGTAGTAACTATTACTGCCGAACTAAGCGGAATAGTTTGAACTAAAGTAAGTTGAATATCACCAGTTCCTGGAGGCAGGTCAAAAATTAAATAATCAAGATTACCCCATTCAACATCTGACATAAACTGTTTTACTGCACCGCTTGCCATAGGGCCGCGCCATATAATTGGGGAGCTATCATCAACTAATAATCCAATGGACATAATTTTGATACCATAGCTTTCCAAAGGTATCATCTTCATGCTGTTTGCATCTTGAAATACTTTTGGTTTACCCGATATTCCCATCATTAAGGGGATGCTTGGTCCATAAATATCAGCATCAATCAAACCAACCTCGGCACCATCTTTAGCTAAAGCAACGGCTAAGTTTACTGCCACCGTGCTTTTACCAACACCACCTTTGCCGCTGGCAATTGCAATTGTATTCTTTACACCAGGTAAAACAGAATTGTTCACTTCGGAAGCCGAATGCTCTGTTCTTCCTTCAACTTTCAAACTAACTTCTTTTAGAGCCGGATACTCTTTTTTTAATTGTTCTTCGAATTTAGTTTTGAGCTGAGTTGGTATCTCTCTTTCTAAAATTGGCAGAGATAAAAAAAGGTTTAATTTATGATCACTTAATTCGTACTTTTTAATTGTATTAAGAATCAAAACATCTTTATTAAAATTCGGTTCATCAATTTTTTTTAGAGCAGCTAGAATATCGCTTTTAGTAATATCAATCATAGTTTTTCTTTTATTAAACATTTTAAACTTAACAAAATTAAATTTTATTATTAATGGCTTTTGAATGTGTTTTTACAGCATGGTGCATCAGCCATTCTTGCGAATCAAATTTTCTGTTTTCATCGCCATTCATTTTTAATAACTCGTAAGAAAGATCGGGTTTTAGAATTCGTGCTTTAATGTTGTCTTTTAGTCCTGAACGAAGTACATTCTTAAAAAGTTCAGTTTTAAGAGAAGGATCATTTATGGGAAATGCAATTTCAACTCTTCTATCCAAATTTCTCTGCATAAAGTCGGCACTGCTTAAATAAATATTTTCTTCGCCGTTATTAAAGAAATAGAAAAGCCTGCTGTGTTCAAGGAATCTTCCCACGATGCTTCTTACTCTAATATTTTCACTTAAACCCTGAACACCTGGAATTAGACAGCAAATTCCACGTACAATTAGATCAATTTCCACTCCATTTTGTGAAGCTTCGTAAAGAGCACTAATTAGCAGCGGGTCAACCAGCGAATTCATCTTGAAAATTAATTTACCTTTACCTCCAGCTTTTACATTCTCAATTTCTTTTAGAATTAGAGAGAGAAATTTTTCTCGCATATTAATCGGAGCAACAATAAGCTTGCGGAATTCAGTTTGCTTTGAGTATCCTGTTAGGTAATTAAATATTTCAGTAACATCGGAGCTGATATCCTCATCTGAAGTAAATAGTCCGATGTCCGTATAGATTTTTGCAGTAGTGAGATTATAATTTCCAGTTGAAAGATGAACATATTTATGAACTCCATCCGATTCTTTCCTAACAACAAGAGTCATTTTTGCATGTGTTTTTAAACCAACTAAACCATAAACAACATGTACACCAACTTTTTCTAATTCTCTTGCCCAGAAAATGTTGTTTTCTTCATCAAACCTTGCTTTTAGTTCAACTAAAACAGCTACTTGTTTACCTCTTTCAGCAGCTTCAATTAAATATTTTAAAATGGGTGAATTTGAACCTACACGATAAAGTGTTTGCTTAATTGCTAACACATCGGGATCATTTGAAGCCTGCTTGATGAACTCAATTACAGGTGAAAAGGATTCATAGGGGTGGTGCAGCAAAATATCTTTTTGGCGTATAATTGAAAAAATATCGGTTTCATCTTCAAAACTTTTTGGTAAAACGGGATAAAAAGGTTTTGATTTAAGCTGATGAAGCGGAATATCGTAAAGTTGAATCAAATCACTTAACCCTAATGGTCCATCAATTACATGAATATCTTCTCTTTTCACTTCAAGGTTTTCCATTAATGTATCAAGCATAAACTCGGGCATTTGGCTAACAACTTCCAATCTTACAACCGCTCCAAATCTTCTCTGGCGGATGTTCTCCTCAATTACTCTTAATAAATCATCTGCTTCATCTTCCTGAAGTTCAATATCGGTATCGCGAGTAAGCCTAAAGCCATGTGCTTCAATAACTTCCATACCCGGAAATAAAAGAGCTAAATTGTCTTTTATTAAATCACCAATCCAAACATATTTCTCTGAAAAATTCCCATTGTTCTGATTTTTTTTATTTGGATTGAGGATCTTATCAATTTGTAAAAAGCGGGGTAGTGTATTTGGGATTTTTAACCTTGCGAAGTGGTTTTCGCCATTAGGTTTTTTAACAAGAATAGCAAAATTTAAACTTAGATTAGAGATATACGGAAATGGCCTTCCTGGATCGAATGCAAGTGGTGTTAATATTGGGAAAATCTCTTTTTTAAAGTAGTCAGTTAATAATTGTTTTTCATCGCCGGTTAAATTTGAGTAACTGCAAATTTCTACACCGTGATCAAGTAGTTTTGGAACAATATGGTTTTTCCATAAGTCCATAGCTTGGTCGAGCATTGGTTTTATTTTTTGTTCTGTCTTTCTAAGCTGCTCCACTGGAGTTAAACCATCAATCGACAACTCTAAAACATTTGCAGCAACTTGCTCTTTCAATCCCGAAATTCTTATCATGTAAAATTCATCGAGGTTTGAGTGGAAAATCGAAATGAATTTTATTTTTTCTAATAAAGGTAGTTCAGGATTAAGTGCTTCTTCCAGCACTCGGCGGTTAAATTCTACCCAGCTTAGATCTCTGTTTATAAAATTCTTTGGATCATTATATTTTTTTATAAGTTCTTTATTAGTCATGTCTGTTTTCTTATCTGATTACAGTTCAAATATAATAGAAATGAAATCCATTTGCTGTGAATAATTGCAGTGCTTTGAAGAACTAGTTAGTTGTAACAAGTTTTCTGTTTGCAAACCAATGAATAAAAATTCTATGTTTAACCAACTCTTTCTTTATGAATTCAAGAATCGTTCCAATTTAGTATAAAGTAATTATTATGAAGTTACTAAACTAAGGTATTTCGTTTTACTGCAGCTAAGTAAAATTGAAGTTAAGAAGTGTAATAGGTTAGTTACACTAAAATCCCTCCTCGGTTGGAGGAGGGAATAAAATCTATTTACGGTGTTTAAACTTCCGAGTTGACAGGCTTATAAAGTTTTTGAAATTCTTTTGGCTGCCGATGTTTCCATGCACCTTTATGATAAGCATACCCTACAACTAAGGGCATGGCTATTGTTGCTTCAGAATATACCATTTGTTCATAAATCATTGATACTTTACCCCACGAGCTCGCTTCTTTTAAAGTAGATCCGGAAAGAGCACCATCTCTTTCATCAGCCACAGTAATCTGGATTGCGTATTTGTGCATTGGGGCATCTTCAGTTAGAATATCTGCAGCTACAACAATATCTTGAGTAAAGTTTTTAGGAACACCGCCGCCAATCATAAGTATGCCGGTTTCCTTACATTCAAGTTTTATTTTTGTTAGTTCAAGAAAATCTTTTGCTGAGTCTACAGAAACGTGGTTATCAGGATTTTCCGTTTGATGCACAACAAATCCAAAACCAGCCGAGCAATCTGAAAATGCGGGAACAAAAATAGGAACATTCTTTTTATAACAAGCATATACAACTGAATCTTCTACTTTTGGACCGCCGTTTTGATCTAAATATTTTCCAAACTCCCATAGTAATTCACGAGATGAGTATGGTTTTGGTTCGAGCGAATTAAATATTTTGGCAGTTGTCTCGTCGCAAATTCTAAGTTCGTCCTCATCAATGTATGTGTCATAAATTCTGTCTATATGAAGATTTCGGAGTTCATTATCGTCGCTAAAAGGAGTGCCTTTGTAGTGTTTGAAACCTAATGCTTCAAAGAAATCTTGATCTACTATAATTGCACCAGTTGAAACGATTGCATCCACCATATTATTCATAACCATATCGTAAACAACTTTTTTTAATCCTGCGCTAAATAAACTTCCTGCAAGTGTAAGAATTACACCGCAGTTTTTATCGTTGAGCATCATATCATAAATATTTGCTGCTCTATTCAAATCTCTTGCAGAAAATGCCATGTCAGCCATTGCATCAACTAATTGAATAACATTATGCTGCTTAATATCAATGTGTTTAATTATCTCTTTCAAATAATCTTTTTTGGTTGACATTTTTTCCTCCTACTGGTTAATCCGTTATGTAATTGTACTGTGTTGGTTAAATTAAAAGAATATTTTAGCAAATTTAAGAATTCCTTGCTTCCAGGGAACCCGATGCGAAATACCAGTTTTATCTTTAAACTCATCAAGATGCTCTAGATACCATTTGTAATTTCTTATTAATGCGTCCTGATTTGAATATTTGGGTTTGAATCCAAGTATTTTTTCAGCTTTCTCAATAGATACAAATGAATCTTTAGAAGCAGTTTCATAAACCCATTTGTAGAGAGGTGAAAGTTTTAATGCTTCTAAAAATCTTAATGTCCAAATAATTGGTTTTTCTGGTAATCCTACAATTTTTTTTCCATGCCCGGAATAATCTAAAACTGCTTGGTAGTCTTCCCTCATTGTTTTGAATTCTTTTGCACCAATGTTAAAAGTATCGTTAACAATATTTTCATCTAATGTCGCGCATAAGTAAATTGATTCACAAAGGTCTTCAACATCCAATAGCTGATAACGATTTTTACCATTACCTATCATTGGAAATCCTTTTCCATCTCGTGCCCAATCAAAAAGTAAATCGAATACGCCTAATCTTTCAGGACCAATAAAAGATTTTGGCCGCAGAATGGGAACGCACATTCCGCTCTTTCTAAATTTCAAACATTCTTCCTCAGCAAGAATTTTTGCTTTACCATAAGGACCAACCCCATCAAGTTTATCCTCTTCCTTTAAAGGATGATGATCAGGAATTCCATAAACAGCAGTTGAAGAAATGTGAATAAATCTCTTAACATTAAATTCTCTAGCTGCTTCCAATAAAATTCTTGTTCCATCTACGTCAGTAGAAAATATTACTTCCGGTTTATAAAGAGGGAGTGCTGCAGCTGTGTGAATAATGATATCAATATCATGCATTACTTGATTCACATTTGCTTTTATGCGAATGTCACCAACAAAATGTTTAATTTTATCCTTCATATCAGGGTAATCAAATTCCATCAGATCAAGTGAGACAATTTGATGCCCTTTTGAAAATAAATATCGGATTAGGTTTATTCCTAAAAATCCTGATCCGCCTGTTACTAAGAATTTCATTAATAAATCTTCAAAATTACTTTTTGAAAATTACTAATTTTAGTTTGGGCTTCAAACAGATTTAGTTATTGAATTAACTGGCATAATTTTTCTATCACTAAACAGTATCTAGAGTTTATACAATTAAATAATATAATGAATAAAAAATCGATAGGTGAAATTGACATTATAGAATTGGTCTTTGATCAAAAGAATAAAGAATATGGAGCTTATGCTTTAAGGAAGGCTTATCAATTCTTTTTATCGATTGGATTGTGGTCCGCAATCTTTCTATTCTGTATATTAACAGCACTCCCATCTATTTTAAAATTACTCATTTCAAAGGATCCTCCAATTATTTATCAACAAAAGATTGTACAGATAACTAATCTACCTGATCCTCCATCAATAAAAGCGGTAAAAGAAAATTCAATTAGAACCGAAGGAAAGAAAGTTGAAAGCCTGAAAGTTGTTAAATCAGAATCGGATGAAAGTATTAGCTCAACATTGAATATTTTTGATCAAATTGCAGATACAACAGAACTTGATAATATTTATCAAGAGTCCAGTTTGAATGTAACAATTAAATATCCATTTGGTTGGTCATTTATTGATCAGAATATAGGTAAAAAATTAGATGGTGTTACTTTTTGGTCTACAACAACGGAATATAACCCGCCACCGTTAGTTCATTTAGAAGTACGAGATAAAGACTTATTTAATCAAAATAAATATAAAAAGAGTATTATTTTAGATGATGCTGTTGTATTTTTTAATGATCCAGAAGTGGTTTCAGATTATTACTCTCAAACTTTTTACTTCCGCACAGAAACCGAGGCAGATTTTAGTTTGAAACTAACAATGAAGGGAGAAAGAGCATTTAAGTCGTTCATCCCGACTTTTTATGGAATGTTAAAGTCGTTCAAATTTGCTGAATCTTAGCTTTAAATAGGTGCAAAAAGTTTCAATTGAACAAACGGTATTCAATCATTTAAATAATTGTGGGCATTTTCAGCCATTTTCGAATACTGCAATAATCAATTCAATATCTTTAAATCGTGAATTTCTTGACTTTAAGAGCTTAAAGTAATATTTTTCAGCCCTTTAATTGAAAATTAAATCGAGAGTAATAGGTGAAAACTGCTAAAATAACTAGGTTTGTAAAATCAAGTGAAGCTGATAAAAAGTGGTATCTGGTAGATGCACAAGATCAGGTACTTGGCCGATTAGCCACAAAAATAGCCAGAATTATACGGGGCAAAAACAAAGCAATTTTTACTCCCAATACTGATACAGGCGATTTTGTAGTAGTGATAAACGCTGATAAAGTTAAGTTCACCGGTAAACGTGCAACATTAAAATCATACACGCATCACTCTGGATATCCAGGTGGATTAAAAACAAAATCCCTACAAGAAGTTATGACTTTAAAACCCGAATTTGTTCTTCAAAATGCAGTACAGGGTATGCTTCCTAAGAACAGATTAGGAAAACAGTTAATTAAGAAATTGAAAGTATATTCAGGAAATGTACATCCCCATGCAGCTCAGAATCCTGAAATGACAAAATTATAATGGAGAATTGATGGCTGATAATATTTATATTGGAAGACGAAAAACCTCTGTAGCGAGAGTAATTCTAAAAGAAGGCTCTGGAAAAATTAAAGTTAACGGTAGAGATTTTGAAGTAGCATTTCCTGAACTCTTGAATCGGGAAGAGATCTTGAGTCCATTTAAAGTGACCTCAACTTCTGGTATGTATGATGTAGCAATAAATGTTGATGGCGGTGGTATTACTGGTCAAACTCAAGCTATAAGATTAGGTATTTCGAGAGCTTTGATCGATATAAATGCTGAGTTTAAAAGTGCGCTGAAAAAGGAAGGATTCTTGACTAGAGATCCCCGAATGGTTGAGCGTAAAAAATACGGTAGACCTAAAGCACGAAAAAGATTCCAGTTCTCTAAGAGATAGTTTTAATTAAATAATAAACAACAGACATACTTTCTGATTTACCGCCTGTGTCCCATAGGGAATTGAGGTAAAGTTGATGGAAGTAGAAGAAAAACAGGAGCATTAATGAAAAAATTAGACATCACTCAGCTAATTGAAGCTGGGGCGCATTTCGGTCATTTAACCCGCCGATGGAACCCAAAAATGAAGCCGTACATTTTCATGGAAAAGAACGGTATTCATATCATCGACTTGAAAAAAACCCAGTCACATCTTGCAGAAGCCGCTGAAAAGTTAACTCAGCTTGTTTCTGAAGGAAAGAAAGTTTTACTTGTTGGTACCAAAAAGCAAGCTAAGGGAATAATAGAAGCAGAAGCCAGAAGATCAGATTCAAATTGGGTTTGCGAAAGATGGCTTGGAGGAATGTTAACTAATTTCTCAACTGTTCGAAAGAGCATAAAACGATTAAATAATATTGAAAAACAAGAAAATGACGGTACATTTGATCAAATAACAAAAAAGGAAAGAATTACACGGCTTCGAGAAAAAGACAAACTTAAAAGAGTTCTTGAAGGAATTGAATCGATGAATAAACTTCCGGGTGCCTTAGTTATTGTTGATATCAAGAAAGAAGCTATTGCTGTTAATGAGGCTAAGAGATTGTCAATTCCAATC
>JACAFC010000235.1 GCA_013388515.1 Ignavibacteriaceae bacterium
CTTTATGAGTTTAAGAACGCAGCTCAAGCAAAGAAAGATGAACCAATAGAATCTCTTTTCACAAAAGGGGATGGCGAGGCATATGGAATCGAATTCTTTCTTAATAAAAGAGAAGGAGATTTTTCCGGCTGGATTGGGTATACATTATCATGGACAAGAAGATTATTCGAGGAATTAAATAATGGAGTTATTTTTTATCCCCGTTATGATAGAAGACATGATATTTCAGTTGCAGTTACTTACAATGCAACAGAAAATTTAAGCTTTGGGTTAACCTGGGCTTATGCAACCGGACAAGGGTTTTCACTGCCTTCCGGGCAGTATGAGTTTCAGAGAGTTGGGTTTGATAACTCAACAAACTTACAATTTAACTATGCTCAACGAAATGACTTCCGCTTACCTGCATACCATAAACTTGATGTCAGCGGCAACTATAAATTCACCTGGCTTTCACTTCCATGTGAAGTCTATCTCAGTTTGTTTAATCTTTATAATAGAAAAAATGCATTTGCATATTATGTTACATCAGATGAGACTGCTACTTCTAATTCAGCTTACACTTCACCTCAAATAAAAAGGATAACATTGTTTCCGTTTATTCCAACAATTGGCTTTAACGTGAAGTTTTAGAAATGAAGATTAACTTACTTCTAATTCTTTCAATAGTTTTTATTTACTTTGGATGTGAAGACTCTGAAGTTGTTGATGCAGATTTGGGCTACAAGGAATATATTGTAGTGAGAAGCGAGTTATTTGCTGATTCGATTTTTACCGGAGTTACTTTCACAAAGACATTACCACTTGAAGAAACCTATGATTTGAGTAAAGCTGAATTAAAAGATGTATTTGTATATTTAAGAGTTGATGGTGTCCAGATTATTCCTCTGCATTATACCTCAGATGGTATATATAAACCTTTATACAATATTAAAATTCGTCCAAAATCAACCTATGAACTTTTTGCAAAAGTGAATGGAAAGTCTATTTATGCTTCCACCTACATTCCTGAAGTTCCGCGCATTAGCAAAACAACTTTTCACAGTGATGAATATGTAGAAGTTTATATCGAATCTAGAGCTCAAGAATGCTACGGATCAGTTTTCTATATTGCTTACTCACAGAATAGTTATTCAGCTAAGTCTACAGATTTTCACTCAATAGTTGAAGCACCTAACTCGGATTTTAATGAAGTAATTTTATCCCGCACCGAGGAAATTCCAGAACAATTTCGAAATGCAATCTATCGGAGTGTAACTTCCATTCAAGTTTATTCCTTTGATTTATCGTTTTCAGATTACTTCAAAACTAGAGGAAATAATCAACCGATTACTAATTCTTTTATTCAAGGAGGAGACCCAATTGCGTGGAATGTTAAAGGCGAAAATGTAATAGGAATGTTTATTGGGGTGAACAAAAGCAGAATTGAGTCGGTCAGCCAATGAGCAAAATCCTTACTAAATACTTAATCCTAATTTTAATGATAACAACAATTGTTGGGTGTTTAGATGACAGATTAGTTCCAGAAGTAGATTTCCAAGTTGAGAGTGCAACAGAACTTTTACTTTATCTTGAATCAAATGGAGATTATATAAATTCTGAAGCAATTAACGAGTTTGTTACAGCAAGTGAAGTTTATTCAAACAGAAATTCCTACTTAGTTATTGATGTTAGATCTCAAAGCGAATTTGCAAGTGGACACATTGAGGGCTCCGCTAATGTTGAGCCAAAAAATCTTTTAAGCTATTTGAAAGGCATTAATCAAAATAATTATGCTAAAATAGTTCTTGTTAGCGAAAGCGGGCAGGCAGCAGCATATTACACAGCATTAATGAGGTTTGCAGGATTCGCAAAAGTAACATCAATGGAATACGGAATGGCTGAATGGCATAATGATTTTGCTTCCATTTGGCTAAATGCTTTACAAGATTATAGACCGGGATATAATCACTATACAAATGAGGTTTATACCAAGCCAAATTTTAGCAAATTACCTCAGCTTAATTTCATGAATAAAAATGCCGGCATTAATGAAAAACTAGAAGAACGAATTAATTATTTACTTAATTCCGGTTTTAACGAGGCATTTGTAGATACTATTGATGTGTCGAAGCACGATTCTAATAATCTAGATAATGATCAAGCTTCAACTAGAGTTGAAACCATTTACAAACATTATAATTATTTAACAAACAGTTTTGATGAGCATTTTATTTTGTGTTTTGGAAACAATTTTTTGTATAGAGCACACAGCTTGGAAGGACCATTTGCCGGGGAAGGGCATTTACCAACAGCAGTTCAATATTTGCCTCAAATCGATTTGAGATCAACTGCTTACTTACAAACAATACCAACAGGTAATGTTGTTGCAGTTTATGATGTTAATGGGCATACAAGTGCAAAAGTAGTTGCATACTTGCGGCTTTTAGGTTATGATGCTAAATCAATTTTATTTGGAGCGAATAATCTTTTTTACAGCAGATTAAACTTTGTAAATGATTTAAGGGCTTTTGCCTTTAATCAAAGTATGATAATGAGCTATCCGTATATTACTGGAAACTAAAAATTAAATTTAACTTCTTTTTATTTGGGGCAGTATGAAAACCATAATCCTATTCCTCCTAATTTCGTCAACTTATCTTTATTCTCAACAAAAATCTAATCCGGAATGGAGAAATTATTTAAACAGTGAAACTGTTTAAGCAATAGCTGAGGAAGGAGATTACCTCTGGATAGGCTCTAAAGCAGGAATGACTAAGCTAAACAAATTTTCATTTGAGAAAGAATTCTTTAATAAATCTAATACCAAACTGCCAACAAAATTTTCACTTGAACAAAACTACCCAAATCCATTTAACCCAAGCACTAAAATTAAGTACGCTATTCCCCTCTTTGGAAGGGACGAAAGGGGTGGGTTGGTAACTATGAAAGTCTACGATATCCTTGGCAAAGAGGTTGTGACTTTAGTTAACGAGTACAAACAAACCGGAAAATATGAGGTTGAGTTTGATGCAGAAAAACTATCGAGCGGTGTATATTTTTATACTTTATCTATAGATGAATATTTAGCTTCTCAAAAAATGATTTTGCTAAAGTGAGTTCTTGTCCGACAAGTTGTCGTTGTAATTCTGAACTAGGTGCTAAAAATTTACCCGCCGTTGCCATCACACGCTATCGATTTACTGTCAAAACTATAAGTCCTATCTGGCATGTCATTTGTTTTTTTATGGAAAATAAACCCAAAATAAATATGCGGGAGTAATATGAAACAAGTTTTTTACTTATTTATAATTCTATTATTTCTAAGCGGTTCAAATTCTTCTGCCCAAAATGCCATAATTGCAAATCATTCAACCGCCAAACTTTCGCTAATTCCTGATGAATGGATTGATTCTGCAAAGGTAAAGCTTCACATAGCTTATGGACACACATCTCATGGAAGTCAGTTAATCACCGGTATGCAAGGATTGGAAAACTGGAAAGGAAACAAATTCGGTTTTAATGAAGGCGGCACTAATGGAGAATTGGATCTTGATGATTATGCTTTTTCAGGTGCATCAGATCTTGGAAATCCTGACAGGACTTCTTGGGCAGCCGCTACAAGAAATTATCTCAACTCTTCTTCACATAGCGATGTTAATGTTGTAATTTGGTCATGGTGCGGACAAGTAAGCAGTGCAACTGAGTCAGATATCAATACATATTTAAATCTGATGACAGCTTTAGAAAATGACTATCCTCATGTTAAATTTGTCTACATGACAGGTCATTTGGATGGATCAGGAGTAAATGGAAATCTTAATCAGAGAAATGAACAAATTAGAAATTACTGTACAGCAAATGGAAAAATTCTATTTGATTTTGCAGATATCGAGTCCTACGATCCTGATGGAAATTATTTTTTAAACAAAGCCGCAAACGATAATTGTGACTACGACAGTGATGGTAATGGTTCACGAGATAAAAACTGGGCGATAGACTGGCAAAACTCACACACTGAAAATGTAGATTGGTACAATTGTTCGGCTGCGCATAGTATAGCACTAAACGGAAACTTAAAGGCATATGCTGCTTGGTGGCTGTGGGCAAAACTTGCAGGCTGGGATTCCGTTGCCGGAATTGATTTGCCTAATAAAATAATTACTGAAGGTTTTCATTTATATCAAAACTACCCTAATCCATTTAACCCAACAACAAAAATTAGGTTTAGCGTACCCAATGTCATCCTTCAAGAATTTCAGGATGACAATGATGTCACTCATAGCTCGTCAAACAATGGGCAAATAATATCTCTGAAAGTTTATGATATACTCGGCAATCAAGTAGCAACATTAGTTAATGAGTTCATACCCGCAGGAAATTATGAAGTAGAATTCAATTCATCAAAACTTATAAATGTAGTTCCCGGTAAAAGCGGATACCCCTCAGGTGTTTATTTTTATCAACTGAAGGCAGGAAATTATTGCCATACAAAGAGCATGATATTATTAAAGTAAAATTTAAGCAGCTAAATCCGCCAAGCTCTTTAAAACTTAAAAGCTTTACATATTACGTAGTTTGAGTTGTCAATCTGAATACCAAAAATCAAGTTGACAACTCTTTTTCTATTCTTTAACTTCGATAAGAACTTTTCCTTCGATCAGTTTTTCCTAAATAGATTTAAATCCATAATGAATTTTAAACCGATATATATTACAATCATTTTTTGTTTGCTTGTGCCATTTACATTAGTTGCACAAACAGACTCAGTACAAGTATCTAATCAATATACTTTAGCTGATACTGTTAAAGGTATTGAATACTTTAATATTGGTAAATCTTTTATTGATAAAGCAAAGTATAACAGCTCGGTTACTGCATTTACTGAAGCTGAAAAAATCTACACAAGTTTGCTGCAAAAGAATGAAGACAGAAAATTATGGTTAAAGCTTATTCAAGTAAAAAATTATTTGGGATTCAACCTTTGTTACTTAAGCCGATACACAGAATCAATAAAATATTTAACCGAAGCCAATAAATTGTGTAAGGAAAAACTTGGCGAAGAAAATAAAACTGCCGCTCAAATTTATCAGTCATTAGGAATTTATTATGATTTCACAGCAGACTTAGACAGCTCTCTCTTGATGTTTGGTAAAGCTCTCGAAATCAGAAAAAAGCTATTGGGTGAAGATCACTCCGATGTTGCCGATACATACAACAGTATTGGTATCATTTATTCAAAAAGATCTAACTTTGATAATGCTCTTGAATACTTCAACAAATCTTTACAGATAAAAAGGAAAGTTTTAGGCGAAGAACACCCGCACACTGCCACAGCTTATAATAATATTGGAATCAATTTGTTTGAAAGGGGTGATTTCTACAAAGCTTTGGAGTATTATAATCAAGCATTAAAGATTAGATTAAAAACTATCGGCGAGCAGCATCATTTAACCGCATCGAGCTACAATAATATTGGGAACTGTCTTAACGAAATAGGAGAGTTTGATAAAGCTGAACAAAATCATTTGAAAACGCTGGCTATACAAAAAACCACATTAGGTGAGGATCACGATCTTGTTGCCACAAGTTTATCTAACCTTGGTTTAACTTGCTGGCGAAAAAATGAATTAGTTAAAGCGTTAGAATATCTTAATAAATCTTTAGCGTTGAGATTAAAAAAACCAAAAAGTAATTACACTGATATTGCAATGGATTATTTAAATATTGGTGTAGTGTATAAAACAAAAAATGAATTGGACAGTGCGCTTTATTATTATAATAAAGCTCTTGAGATTTATAATAGTATTGGTTACTTAAAAGTAGTAAATGTTTCTAAAATCTATCAGAATATTTCTGAAGGATATTTTGCCAAACAAAAATATGATTCTTCCTTAGCTGCAATTCAAAAATCGATGCAGGCAATAGTGTATGATTTTAATGATGATAATATTCAATCTAATCCTAACTTTGATTTAATTTTATCAGAAGTTCATTTACTTAACTCATTGAAGATTAAATCAAAAAATTATTCTGCAATAGCGTCAGCTAACACTATCGGCAAAAATGAAAAGATAAAAAATTATTTAGAGGCCATAAAGGTTACTGAGCTTGCAGATTCACTTATTAACAGAATGCTTGGCGGATTTAAGAATGATAATTCAAAATTCTTTCTTGGTGAAAAAGCCAAATCAATATTTGAACAAGGAATAGAAGCATCTTATAACTTGTTTAAGCTCACAGGAGATACTCTTTACTTAGAAAAAATATTTTACTTTATTGAAAAAAGTAAAGCTGCTGTATTGCGCCAAGGTTTACTCGAATCAAAAGCAAAGCAATACTCAAAAATATCTGATGAAATACTTAAACAAGAAAAAATATTAAAAGATGATTTGATTTTTTATGAAACCAGATTGAAAAATGAACTTAGTAAAAAAGAGAATCACAATAGTTTGGTTATTTCTGAATATCAGGACAAAATATTTGAATTAAAAAACAGCTTCGACAAATTAATTGCAAGCATTGAGAAAGAGAATCCATCATATTACAAATTAAAATATAATACCAATTTATTTGCTCTTTACGATATACAAAAATCGTTATCAAGCAACTCACTTCTTGTCGATTATTTCATTGGTGAAAACACCATTTACATCGCAGCAGTAAATAATAGCAGATTCAATATCATTGCAGTTGCTAAGCCGAGTAATTTTAATCAGATTGTAATGGATTTTTATTCCTCAATTCAAAAAGCTGAAACAAATAACTTTATTACAAATGCAAATAAACTTACCGAAATTTTAATTCAGCCTATTTATGATGAAATTTCTGTAAGTAAAAATATTACAATTATTCCACACGATATTTTATTTAAATTGCCATTTGAAGCTTTGTTTGCAAAAAAACAAAATGTGTCATTAAAAAAACAAAGCGATCTGGATTTTTTGATTAAGCACTTTAATATTTCTTATCATTACTCTGCATCGCTTTTTGTGGAATCGCAAAGCAGAACTGATAAAAATGCTTCAAAAAATTTTATTGGTTTTGCGCCAATATTTCCAAAAGAAAAATTATCTGGCTACACAATTACAAATAACATCTCAAATCTTCTTGCAAGTAATGATAATGTGTTAAGATCAGTTTCTGTCGATGGGAAAAGTTATGATGAGTTAAAGTACAGCGAATGGGAAGTGAATTCTATCATAGATTTGTTTAACAAAGATAATTCATCAAGTGTAAATACTGCATATTTTTATGCTGATGCAAAAGAAGATTCGTTCAAAGCAAATGTTAAAGATTATAAAATCGTGCACATTGCATCACATAGTTTTATGAATGAAGATCAGCCCGATATTTCGGGAGTAATATTTGCTCAACCTCAAGATTCTGTTTTTATCAACGATGGAATTCTGTATGCTGGTGAAACTTATAATCTTGATTTAAATGCTGATCTTGTTGTGTTAAGCAGCTGCGAAAGCGGACTTGGAAAATTATTTAAAGGCGAAGGAATGATTGGACTTACCCGCGGTTTTTTATACTCAGGAACGAATAACATAATATTTTCGTTGTGGAAGATTTCTGATAAACACACAAGTGAATTGATGGTTGAATTTTATAAACAAACAATTTTAGGTAAAGATTACTCTGAAGCTTTAAGACAAGCAAAACTTAAATTAATTAGCAATGAGTTAACTGCAAGACCAAGATCGTGGGCGGGATTTTTACTAATCGGGGCTGATTAAAATTATTTTCTCTTCATAAAATAAAATTTGCCTACATAAAGCACTTCATTTTCATCTTCAATTCTCCAATAGTATAAACCGGATTTCCTGAAGGTTGCTTTAGAAACAGTTTTAACAATCTCAGAATGTTCTTGTGGATTTATCTCTGCAGAAAAAATTTTTTCTTCAGAGTTTTTTAATACGCTTAGTAAAACCGGAGTATGCTCTTTCATTATCCATCTGAAATTAACATCGTCATAAAGTTTTTTATCATTAGCTGGTTCAATAACTTTTTCAATCACATTATCAGAACGAACATTTTCATTTATCCATTCTTCGTAATATGGGTTTGGTGTGAATTCCGGACCAGATAATTCGGCAATCAAATTTTCTTCTTGCTTAATCTGCTTATCCGCTTCAGTTTTTGATGTATCAATCTTTTGCTCAGATTTTTCTTCTTCCAGAGAAATTATTTTCTGATCATTTTTCACTTCATCAGGTTTATTATTTAAGACGGAATACAAAACAAACAATAAAATCAATGAAGCAAATGCAAATCCAATTTTTGCTGTTGTAGAAAATGTTGGAATTAAAGAAAAAATGCTGCCTTTAGTTTTTTCCCCTTTAACTTCAAAAGCATTATTGCCTTCTTTGGTAACGATACTTAGGGCTTGTTCTGCAGCTTTAAGCTCATCAAAACAAATTTTGCAGGTAAAATAATGCTCTTCAAAATGCAAACTTTCTTCATCAGAAAGTTCATTCATAAGATATTTGCTTATTAAATCTTCTCTACTTTCTAAATTGCATTTCATCGTTAAATATGTCTTTCTAATATCTATTTGTTAAAAGTGTCGGAAAATTGAAAATAATTCTTCTTTTTTAATTCCTTAACTAAAAGCTTAAGTGCATAGTTAATTCTTTCGCTTACACGTCGTTTTTCAAGACCAACTGTTTTAGCAATTTCTTCGATTGATTGTTCTTCATAAATTCTGAGCAAAAGAACTTCTTTGTATTTATCATTAAGTGAAGCGAGTGAAGATCGTATTATTTCTTGTTTTTCATAATCTAAAATCTCGATTAATGGATTAGAAAATGATTCCAGTTTACGATGTTTATCAATATCTTCGGTGGGTTTTGACTTAGTAAGATTTCTGAAATAAAGGGCAACAACATTGCTCACAATTCCCGCAATATAAGCTTCAAGTGGTTTACCTTTTGCAGGATCAAATCCACCTTTTCTCAAACTTAAAAGAATAGCTTGCCTTGCATCGCTAATAATATCTTTTTGATCATCGGTAGGAACTTTATTTCTTAAACGAGCGCGGACTAAAAATTCGATTCTTTCTTTAAAATGTAAAAACAGGCGATTCTCTGCATCAGTATCACCCAATACAATTTTCTCTATCAAAGATTTTTCATCAAACGTAAATGACATAAAGTAATTATAATAACAAAATCAAAAAATCAAAAATTCATTTTCAATATTTCAATCAAATCTGCAAATAAGAGATATAATAATTCAATCAATCTTAATTGAGGCATAAAATCAAAAATTATTACGCAATACTTTTAATGGTTTTATTTGCTGTATCATTTAGCAATGCGCAATGGCAGCAAATAAATACCGGGTTACCAACTTCATCAGTTTATGGTTTGGAGGAAGATGGGCAATACGTCTATGCTGGTATGTCAACTGGCGGAGTTTATCGCTCTTCAAACAAAGGTAATAATTGGATTTCTGTCAATAGCAGCTTACCAAATTCAAATGCCTGGGAGCTTTTTGTTAATAATGATACGCTTTTTGTCGGCTTCTTTGGTCCTGGTGCCTATCGTTCAACTGATCACGGGAATACCTGGGACACTTTATTTGTTGGCTCACTTAACAGTTCGGTTCGTGGATTCATTTCAAACAATAAATTTCTATTTGCTGCTACCTGGGGCAATGGAATTTACAGATCTTCTGATGGCGGTGATAATTGGGTTCAGGTAAATAGTGGATTAAATCATCTGACATTCTGGGATGTATATGCTATTGAAGATACTTTAATTGCTGCAAGTGTTGGCGGCGGAGTTTATAGATCAACAAATAATGGAAATAACTGGACACAATCAAATTCTGGTTTAACGGATTTTAGTACTTATCGAATAGCAGCTGCTGGAAACTATCTTTTCTTAGGCACAACATACAGCGGGGTTTTCCGTTCTTCTGACAATGGTAAAAGTTGGCTTTCTATTGGACCAAGTAATTATACGATATATGCTTTGTTAGCTTATGATACTCTTCTTTTTACTGGTACAAGCGGTGCAGGAATTTTTATTTCATCTGATAATGGAGATAACTGGGAACCATTTAATCAGGGGAATCCTAGCGGAGCAATAGTTGAGTTGATGTATGATAATACATTTGTTTATGCTGCAACACTTGGTGGTGGAATCTATCGTTATGATAAAAATAATATTACTTCAACAGAAGAAATTAATTCAGAAATTCCAACTGCATTTGAATTATCACAAAACTATCCCAATCCATTTAATCCAACAACAAAAATTAAATTTAGTGTGCCCAATGTCATCCTTCGTCAGGCTCAGGATGACAATGATGGCACTCTGAGCTTGTCGGAGAGTGACCAAATGATTACTCTCAAAGTCTATGATATACTTGGAAATGAAGTGGCAACTCTTGTTGATGAATACAAAGAAGCAGGAACTTATGAAGTTGAGTTTAATGCAAATAAACTTTCCAGCGGTACATACTTTTACAGATTAACTGCTGGTGATTTTACAGAAACAAAAAAACTAATCCTTCTCAAATAATTTCAGTTAATCATAAATCGGAAAGACAGATGAAAAAAATATTCTTATTTCTAACTATAGTTATAAACCTCAACCTTTACTCACAAGAAGGAGTTTTAGATCCAATATTTGGAGTTAATGGTATAGTAAACATTGGTTTTGGGGTATTTGGTAGCTATGACATAGGAACCTGTATGGACATACAAAGCGATGGTAAAATTGTTGTCGCGGGATATAGCGAAGACAAAATTGCTTTAGCAAGGTTAAACACAGATGGAACATTAGATAATACATTTGGCTCTGGTGGAAAGATAATAACTTATGTTTATTCAGGCGGCTCTATACCTGCAGATATTCAAATACAAAATGATGGTAAAATTATTGTTGTTGGATATACTTATGACAATAATGGTGATAGTTATTTTGTGGTTCTAAGATACAATTCTGATGGTACAATTGATAATACTTTTAGTGATGATGGAAAATTTATTGGAGATTTTGGAGGCAGCCATAATACAGCACATAGCCTTGCAATACAAATTGATGGTAAAATATTAGTGGCTGGTGAGGCTTCCAGCACTGCAATAGTTAGTACAGTCCAAATGGCAGTACTTCGATTAAATACAAATGGAACTTTGGATAATAATTTTGGTACCTCCGGAAAAGTTTTAATAAATTTTTCAAATAGTAGTTCTTCAATATCATCCATAGCTATTAAAACTGTTAACCTTTTCAATCAGAAAATTATTCTTGCAGGAAATGTGGATCCAACATCAGGTTCTAGAGATTTTGCGCTTGTTCAACTAACTTTGAGTGGAACACTTGATAATAGCTTTGGTGCTGGTGGTATAGTTACTACTGCAATTTCATCTGACCATGATGCTATTACTGGATTAAAAATTCAGTCTGATGGTAAAATTCTTGTCGTAGGTAGTACTGATTTCTTTAAAATAGCATTAGCCCGATATAATGAAGATGGAAGTCTTGATAATACGTTTAGTGGGGATGGAAAAGTAGTAACTACATTAAGTGAAAATGTCAGAATTTCTGATGTTGTTATCCAGAGTAATAACAAAATAATTGTAATAGGAAATTACTTTATCGGGTATCAAAGTGATATTTTGCTTGTCAGATATTCATCATCGGGGGCATTGGATTACTCTTTTGGTACTAATGGCTATTTGACTACATCAATTAGCGATACTACAGATGATGGAGTTTCGGCTAAATTTCAATCCGACGGAAAATTGGTTGTTGCTGGTTACTCATTTGATGGATTCGGTTACGGTGATTTTGTTGTTCTGCGTTATATAATTTCATCTAACCTTGTAAGCGTTGGAGAAGAAACTGAATTACCAACTGAATTCAGGTTAGAACAAAACTATCCCAACCCATTTAATCCAACAACAAAAATTAAATTTCGTGTACCCAATGTCATCCTTCGTCAGGCTCAGGATGACAATGATGTCACTCTGAGCTTGTCGGAGAGTGACCAAATGATTACTCTCAAAGTCTATGATATACTTGGAAATGAAGTGGCAACCCTTGTTGATGAATACAAAGAAGCAGGAACTTATGAAGTTGAGTTTAATGCAATTAAACTTTCCAGCGGTACATACTTTTACAGATTAACTGCTGGTGATTTTACAGAAACAAAAAAGATGATATTATTAAAATAACAAGCTTCGACAATTAAACTATAATTAAAATTTCAGAGGAGGATAATGAAAATACAATACATTTTAGTTCTGATATTGTTTTATCAGTTCAGTATTATAGCTCAACAAAACATTTATGCAACAAACATTGATTGGAAGAAATATATCTCAGAAAATCCTAATCATTTTAATACAAACAAAAACTCTGCACTTGTATGGCTTTTAGAGTCTAATCCAACTTGCGAGCAAGTAAATGAGTTTATTCTTAATAGTTACTTTAAAGTTAAAGACTTTTATCTTCAATCAGGTTATACCGCACAAATTTGGAATAGCTCAAACTGGGTTAATTCAATGCGTCTTTCAGTTGAGTTTACTCAGAATGGTAATGAAGAATTAACTCTTTATGAAAATTGGGATGGCAGCAATTGGGTTAATGATAAAAAATATGAAACTGTTTTTAATCAAAATGATAAAATTCAAACTTACACTTACTCGTTATATTCAGCAGGACAGTGGCAGCCACAGTTTAAGTTGGAATATGAATACGATAGTAATAATAATCCCGCAGCTATAACAAAATATAATTTTGTAAATTCAAACTGGGAAACTGCTACAAGAGATATTTACACCTATGACGCAAACAACAATGTTACCGAAAAAACATCACAGCAATGGTCTGGTACAGGTTGGACAAATCAGGTTAAGAACTTTTACACATATGACAGCAACAATAATTTAACAAGTGTTATTTATACATATTGGGATAATGGTGCTTGGATTAACAATCAAAAATATGTTTACACCTATAATCAGTTAAACGATTTTACAGAATACTTATATCAGAAATGGATAAACTCTGATTGGGTAAATCAATTCCGTTATACATATTCATATAACTCAAATAATTATCTTGAAGTTTACTTAAAACAAAACTGGAGTAATAGTAACTGGGAAAATGCTGATAAATCAACTTACAGTTATGATATTTTGGGCAACAGAATCCAGACAATGAGAGAACTTTGGTCCAATAATAATTGGATTTACTTCCAGCAAACGACTAACACTTATAGCAATGCTTTGTTAATTCATTATAAGCTTGCTGAGTATAATGGCTCCCAATGGTTTAATAAAAATCAAACAAGTATTTCTTACGATGCAAACGGGAATAAGGATACAGAAATCTATCAGAGCTGGGTTAATAATGATTGGCTGAATACAAATAAATTTATTTATTCTCACACTTTGATCACTGATGCAGATACAGAAATCAATTTACTAAGCGAATTTAAATTAGAACAAAACTATCCAAACCCATTTAATCCAACAACAAAAATTAAATTTAGTGTACCCAATGTCATCCTTCGTCAGGCTCAGGATGACAATGATGTCACTCTGAGCTTGTCGGAGAGTGACCAAATGATTACTCTCAAAGTCTACGATATACTTGGAAATGAAGTGGCAACTCTTGTTGATGAATACAAAGAAGCAGGAACTTATGAAATTGAGTTTAATGCAAGTAAACTTTCGAGCGGAACTTACTTTTACAGATTAACTGCTGGAGAGATTTCTGAAACACAAAAATTAGTTCTTATCAAATAAAATTTCCAAAATATTTTATTATTGAGGATGTCTTAAAAGGGTTCTTCAAAAACTGTTTAACCATTAGGCAGATTTATTTTGAAGTCTGAAATGTTGAAATCATTGGAAGAATAGAAGTTGAAATGAATTCAGCATGACAAGGTTAGACTTTTAAGACAACCTCCTTTTTTATTCAAACCAATCTATATTTCTTGTTTACCCAAAGCCATATCAATATATTTGCTTCCACATTTTATCATTGAGTAGAGGCTATATTTTGGAGCAAATCAAAAAAACTATCCTTCCTAATGGAATCAAAATTCTCACGGAAACAATTCAAAGAGCTAAATCTTTTTCCTTAGGATTTTGGTTTGATGTTGGTTCGCGTGATGAAAACACACTTAATAACGGCATTACTCATTTTATGGAGCACATGTTTTTTAAAGGAACAAAAAAACGTTCTGCAAAAAAAATAGTTACAGACATTGAATCTTGCGGCGGTTACCTTAATGCTTTCACCTCAAAAGAGCAAACTTGTTATTATGGCCGAGGGCTGGTTGAGCATTTCGATTTAACTTTTGATGTAATTTCTGATATGGTACAAAATTCAGTTTTCAGACAAAGCGATATAAAAAAGGAAGCTGGAGTAATAGTCGACGAACTTATGGATATTGAAGATAATCCCGAAGAATTAATCTATGATAAGTTTGAAGAAATACTTTATGCTGGTAATAGTTTAAGCTATCCAATTCTTGGCTCGGAAAAAAATATCAGAAAATTCAATCACAAAGATTTTATTGATTATAGAAAGAAGAATTACTCATATGATAGAATGCTTATTGTTTCATCAGGCGGTACCGACCACAAAGAAGTAGTTAAATTAGCAGAGAAATATTTCAATAATCACTTATTTAAGTCTCAGCTAAATCGAAAGCTAATTAATAAAAATAAAACTGCTGCCAAATTCTCAATAATCGAAAAAAATATTCAACAGATACATGCAATCTTAGGAACATCTACGTATGGTTATAATGATAAGAAAAGAATTTATGTTTCTCTGTTGAGTCAGCTTTTAGGTGAAGGCAGCAGTTCGCGTTTATTTCAATCCTTGCGAGAACGGAACGGCATTGCATATCAAATTCATTCGTTTCTAAATTCTTTTTTAGATACTTCAGTTTTTGGAGTCTATTTTTCAACAAATGAAAAGATGATAGGAAAAGCAATACGGCTTATAGAAAATGAACTGCTCAAAATATGTAATACAAAAATTAGCGATAGAGAACTTAGTAAAGCTAAAGAGGCTTTAAAAGGAAGCATTATTCTCAGCATGGAAAATACTTCTAATAGAATGATTCGCATAGCTCAATCAGAGCTTTATTATGGAAAGGTTAAGACACTAGAGGATACTATTAACGAAATTGACGCAGTGAAATCTAAAAATATTTGGGATTTAGCTAATGAAGTTTTAGACCCAAAGATGTTATCTAAATTATTTATCAAACCACCAAAAGTTATTATTGATTAAGTTTCCCCTGCTAAATTGATAATAGTCACTAAAAGCGGTATTTTTTGATTCGAAAATCATCGTAAATGTCTGGAGTAATAATGAAGAATGAAAAAATAATTCCTGCAGTAAGAACAAATAATATAACGTATGCAGTAAGGGACATTATTGTCTTGGCAGACAAAGTTGCAAAAACAGGTAAAGAAATGCTTTACTTGAATATCGGTGATCCCAATCTTTTTGATTTTGCACCCCCGCGGCACATGGTTGAGGCAACTTATCATGCCATGCTCAAAAATTTTAACGGTTATTCACCTTCTTCAGGAATTAAAGCTGCTCGAGAATCAATAGCTAAGGAAGCTGAAAGAAAAAAGATTACCAACATTCATGATATTTTTGTTACCACAGGAGCAAGTGAAGCAATTGATATTTGTTTAACTGCACTGGTTAATAATGGCGAAAATGTTTTAACTCCAACTCCAGGCTATCCATTGTATACGGCAATTGCTAGTAAACTGCAGAATATTGAAAACCCATACTATCTTGATGAAGCCAATGGCTGGCAGCCTGATATTGATGATATTAAGAGTAAGATTAATGATAAAACACGTGCAATTATTTTAATCAACCCGAATAATCCTACTGGTACAAATTGGAGCGAATCAACCCTTCGACAAATCATCGACCTTGCATTGGAGCATAATCTGGTAATTTTTGCTGATGAAATTTATGATAAGCTGCTTTTCGAAGGACAAAAACATATTTCTGTTGCTTCACTTAATAAGGATGTGCCTGTAATTACTTTTGGCGGGTTATCTAAGAATTATATTGTCCCCGGATTTAGAATCGGCTGGGGAATTGTTAGCGGTGATGAGAATATTCTTTCTGACTATATTGAAGCAATAAACAAATTACTTCGGGCTAGATTATCGGCAAATCATCCAGAACAATATGCAATTCCTGCTGCATTAGATGGTGATCAGTCGCACTTAGTTGAAGCAAATAAAAAATTAACAAAGCGGCGCAATATAACCGTAGAAATGCTCAACGCAATTCCAGGCATTTCATGTGTTAAACCTGAAGGCGCTTTTTATGCTTTCCCTCGTTTGCATATGAATCAATCTGATAATCATTACGTTGCAGAATTAATTAACGAAACCGGTGTTGTTATAGTACCTGGAACTGGCTTTGGACAAAAACCCAACACTTCACATTTTAGAGTTGTTTTCCTTCCACCGGAAAATATTCTTGAAAAAGCTTATAAAAAGATCAGGGATTTTTCGGAGAAATATTTCGAGAAGTACGAAATTGTTTTAGAAAATAAATAGTGAATTAATTCCTTCCTATTTTATTGGAATTGTTCATAAATCAAAAAAGTTTTTTAATAATTTTAATAAATTTTTTCTTACGAGAATTGAATGCCTAAATTTATTTTAGATGGAATCGAAATAAAGTTCACCCAAGGTCAAACCATTATTGAAGCTGCCAAAGCGCATGGTATTGATATACCTCATTTTTGTTGGCATCCAAGTTTATCTGTATCCGGTAATTGTAGAATGTGCCTTGTTGAAGTTGAAAAAATGCCCAAACTGGTTATTGCTTGTTCTACTTTAGCATCAGAGGGAATGGTTGTGCATAGTCAATCACAAAAAACTATTGAAGCAAGAAACGCAGTCATGGAATTTTTTCTAATCAATCACCCGCTTGATTGTCCTATTTGTGATGAAGCTGGTGAATGTAAACTTCAGGATTATGCTTATCAACATAGTAAAGGTGAAAGCAGATTCATTGATGAAAAGAATCATAAAGATAAACGTGTGCCTCTTGGACCTTTTGTTATGTTTGATGCCGAAAGATGTATTTCTTGTTCTCGTTGTATTCGTTTTTGTGATGAGATAGCCAAAGATCCAGAGCTTACATTCATTAAAAGAGGCGATAGAGTTACAATTGTAACTTATCCTGGTGAGGAACTTGATAATCCATACTCTTTAAATACAACAGATATTTGCCCAGTTGGTGCTCTTACTAATAGAGATTTTAGATTTCAGGCAAGAGTCTGGGATATGTCCGCAACAAAATCAATATGTTTTGGTTGTTCGCGCGGATGCAACTCGGAAATTTGGGTTAGGAATAATGAAGTTCTCAGAATTACGCCTCGTTACAACGAAGAAGTTAACAGCTACTGGATGTGTGATTATGGAAGAGTTAATAC
>JACAFC010000243.1 GCA_013388515.1 Ignavibacteriaceae bacterium
CTACGCGCTATTGCATTTTTGATAGGTGAGAGTTTATCAGCCTCAGGTGAGGGGTATGTATCTAATCAGTAAACAAGTTTACTTTTTAACTATTCACTTGTATAATCGACAAGTGATTTAACATTGTAACCTTGCAATTTTTCTCTTCCATTTAGAAAAGAAAGTTCTACCAGAAAAAGAATGCAAACCACTTCCCCGCCAAGTTTTTCAACCAAATTTATTGCTGCTTTTGCAGTACCGCCGGTTGCTAAAAGATCATCATGTATTAATACTTTTTCACCAGGTCTAATAGCATCTTTATGAATTTCAATTGAATCTTTTCCATACTCTAAATCATAAAATTCTTTTTCTGTTTCTGCGGGCAGTTTACCGGGTTTTCTCATAGGAACAAATCCGGCATTTAAGTGTTCAGCAAGCATTGCTCCAAAAATAAATCCGCGAGATTCAATTCCAACAACTTTGTCAATCATTAAACCATTGGTCTGTGCATAAAGTTGTTCAAACGCTAATTGAAAAGAATTAGGATTCTTTAGAAGTGTTGTAATATCTCGAAACATAATTCCTTTTTTAGGAAAATCTGGCACATTTCGAATATGTTTTTTTATTTCTATACTCATCTTACTATCCTTTTGAAAGAAATTTTTTAATACGGTCTTTAAAATCTTCAGAAGATCGGCTGATTGCGTTTAATTCGAGACAATAATTTACCGCTTCATCAATGTTCAGGTTTCGAATGCTCTGAAGCATTTGTTTAGTATTCGTGAAACTTGACTTAGAGTTCTTTGATAGTTTTTTTGCAAATTCAACCGCATCGTTTAAAGAGTTCTCAGAAATAAAATCAGCTAATCCAACGCCTTTGGCCTCTTCCGCGGAAACAATTTCTGAAGTTAGCAGCAATCGTTTAGCTCTGTTGAATCCAATTTTATTAATTAAGAAAATAGCAACAATAGCCGGTGAAAAACCAATACTAACCTCCGAAAAACCGAATTTAGCATTTTGCTTATCAGCAAAAACAAAATCACATACTGTTGTTAAACCGCATCCGCCTGCAATTGCAGGTCCATTCACTGCAGCGATGGTTGGGAAAGGAAGTTTGTAAATGGTTAAGAAAAACTCTGCTAATAATTCCGAGTCCTTTTCATTCACAACAGTTGATTCATCTAACAATGAGTGCAAGTGTTCCAGATCTGCACCAGCGCAGAATGCACTTCCCTCACCTGAAAAAACTAAAGCTTTTGTTTCTTCCTCATGAGTAATTTTTTTTATTGTGGTTATGATCTGCGAAATCATCGTTGGATGAAGAGCATTTCGCTTTTCAGGACGGTTGAGTTTAAGAATGAATATTCCGTTTTCGTTATGGACAGTTATCATGAAATTTTAAATTAAATATACTCTTTAAGAAAAATAAGTAATTGTAAATAGACTGAAACAAATCCTAAAATTGTTCCAGTCAAAACTTCGGCGAATGTATGAACCTTAAGCTTGATTCTTGACCATCCAACTAAAATTAAAATTAGTACAAGGTAAAAGCCAAAGATACTTTTTAGCAAAACCAGCAGAGCTAATGGCCCAGAAACTCCCATCGCATGAATACTTAGCTTAATATATTTGTTTATTAGAACAACCAAAATTGTGTTTGAAATATAGCAAAACCAAAATGCGATTGAAATTACATTTACTTTAAATGTAAGCAGCACAATAAATCCAATAATGAAAATAATCAAAGAAACATAAAATGGAATAGTTCTCTCAAATTTTTGCTTAACATCGATATCATTTATCATTTTGCTTTTATAAAAGAAAACGAAAGAAGCAATCTGCAAAATAGCTCCAAACAGCAATGCAACTGCCACAGTTACAATTCGAAGTTTGAAATCATTTTCAAAAGTAAAAGCCAGAAAGATAAAAGATGCTAAGGTCAAGGTGGGAGGAATAAAAATAGTTGATATGACTCGAGCAGCTTTCTGCAATTATTTTCTTTCAAACTGAGGTGATAAAGTGTTTACTGAAGATAATTCTTCAGTATATCTCAGAAGTAAATCTTCAATAAAACTTAATTCATTCATATGCATAAGTTCAGCGCGTATCTTGGAAGCATTGGGCAATCCTTTCAAATACCCCGAATAAAACTTCCTATGCTCGATTACAGCTCTTCTTTCCCCTTTTAGACTAATAGACAAATGTAGATGATCTAAACAGATTTTTATTTTTTCTTTGAAATTTACCTCTGATGAGATTGCATCATTCAGCAATAATTCTTTAGCTTCTTTGAAAATCCATGGATTACCGATTGCACCTCTCGCAATCATCACAGCATCAGCATTTGTTTCATCAAACGCTTTTTTTACATCATGAGGAGTAAGAACATTTCCATTTAGTACAACAGGAATCTTAACAACTTCTTTAACTTTTGGAATCCAGGACCAATCAACATCTCCTCTATTCCCCATGCTTCTTGTTCTGCAATGAATAGTAATAGCTTTTGCGCCGGCATCTTCAATTCTTTTTGCGACATCCAAAATCTGAATATTATTTTCGTCCCAGCCCAGCCGAGTTTTTACTGTAACTGGAATAGAGACTGCCTTAACAACCTCTTGAACTAATTTTTGCATGAAAGGAGGATCTTTCAATAATGCTGAGCCAGCACCATAATTCACAACATCTTTAACCCAGCAGCCGGCATTAATATCAATCAGCTCAGGATTCTCTGCTTCGGCTATTCTTGCTCCGCCAATCATCGATTCAATGTTTCCGCCATAAATTTGAATACCGACGGGACGCTCATCATTACTAATTTTTAGCTTGGCATGTGTTTTATCAGATGATCTTATCAATCCTTCTGAATTAACGAACTCAGTGTACACAACATCGGCACCAAGCTTTTTGCAAATCAACCGGAAAGGCAAATCTGTTACATCTTCCATCGGTGCGAGAAGCAGTGCTCTTGTTAATTTTATTTTGCCAACTTCAAACATAAACTTGTTCAATTAGGTTGATTATTACTTAAAATCTTTGGCAAATAAATTATGCTTAAAATGAATATTAAAAAACTAAAAAATGCACCCGTAAAAAATGGGAAAGGATATCCCAAGTATTCGAAAGCAAATCCACCCCAAAGCGGACCCAGTACGCGTGCTAATGCAGATAACGATTGATTGACTCCAAGAGTAATTCCTTGCTCAGTTTCCGAAGTGAATTCTGAAATTAAACTTAGTAATATTGGCCGCATAGAACCTGTACCAAGTGAAAGTATTATCGAAATGATGGCAAGACCTAAGAACGATCCGCCAAAGGGAATCATGCCTAGACCTATAACCATACAAAGTGCCCCAAGTGATATTATCTTTGTTTTTGTAAATGTTCTTGATAATCTTC
>JACAFC010000083.1 GCA_013388515.1 Ignavibacteriaceae bacterium
CACCTACACCTACTATTGCCAAAGTAATGAAATTCTGTTTCCGTTATGATCCAGAGGGCAAAACTTATGTTTTTAATTTACTTAAAGTATTTGGTGGTGGTGTATTATTATTAACTGTAATTCTTGTCGTCTATCTTTCAGTCAAACCAAGAAAAGATAAAGCTTAGATAGGTATAAATTTATGTCAACGTTAGTATCAAATATCTCCAATAATGGTCATACCAATTATCTTGATTATAAAGGTAAACATGATGGCTTGAAAGGTTGGATTTTCTCAACAGATCATAAAAGAATAGGCATACTTTATTTAATTGCTTTGCTATCCTTTTTTGCTGTTGGGGTATCATTTGGTTTCCTCATCAGGTTAGAGTTATTAACTATCGGCAAAACTATAGTAGAACCACAAACTTACAATGCATTTTTCACTCTGCATGGAGTGATAATGATTTTCCTATTTGTTATACCCGGGTTACCTGCAGTATTTGGTAATTTCTTTTTACCAATTATGATTGGTGCAAAGGACGTAGCATTTCCTAGAATTAACCTTTTATCTTGGTGGTTGTACATAGTGGGGGGCATAATGGTTATAATATCCATCTTACTTCCTGGAGGACCTGCTGATACTGGTTGGACTTTTTATATACCGTACAGTGTTCGAACTGGCACTAATGTTATCTTTACAGGATTAGCTGCCTTCATCCTTGGTTTCTCGTCTATTCTTACTGGTATTAATTTCGTAACCACTATTCATAGACTGCGTGCTCCAGGCATGGGCTGGTTCAAAATGCCGCTTTTTTCCTGGGCACTTTATGCAACAGCTTGGATTCAAGTATTGGCAACACCTATTATCGGAATAACGCTTTTATTAATAGTTGTGGAACGAGTTCTTGGTGTTGGTTTATTTGATCCTGCTTTAGGTGGTGATCCCATTCTTTATCAACATTTATTTTGGATATATTCTCATCCAGCTGTTTATATAATGATTGTACCTGCAATGGGTGTCGTATCGGAAATCATTCCAGTTTTTGCTAGAAGAACCATTTTTGGATACAAGTTTATTGCATTTTCAAGTATAGCAATAGCTTTGCTAGGTTCCTTGGTTTGGGCACATCACATGTTTTCTTCAGGAATGAGTTCTACTGCTCAATTTGTTTTTTCACTTTTAACATTCCTTGTTGCTATTCCTAGTGCAATTAAAGTATTTAACTGGACTGCAACTCTCTACAAAGGTTCCATTCAATTAGACCCTCCGATGTTGTATGCATTAGCATTTATCTTTTTGTTTTCTATTGGCGGATTGACTGGAGTTGTACAGGGTGCGTTATCAGTTGATATACACCTTACGGATACTTCATTTATTGTTGCCCACTTTCATTATGTAATGTTTGGCGGCACAGGTTTCGGTATTTTTGCTGCTCTACATTATTGGCTTCCCAAAATGTTTGGAAGGATGTACAATAAGAAACTGGCAAAAGTTGGTTTCTGGTTCCTCTTTGTTGGCTTTAATACGCTTTATTTCCCATTATTTGTTATGGGCTGGTTAGGAATGCCTCGAAGATATTATGATTATCTGCCAGAATATTCAATCTATCATCAAATTTCCACTGTCGGTTCATGGATCCTTATATTAGGATTAATATTTATTTACTATAATTTAATCCGCTCTCTGATTAGCGGGCAAAAAATCAATGATAAAAATATTTGGGGAGGAGAAACTCTTGAATGGCAGATCGAATCTCCGCCTATTCATGATAATTTTCATGAAATTCCCAAAGTAACTTCGGGGCCTTATGAATACAAGATGAATGATGAAGAATTAGAAAAGGAGGTAAAGTGAGCGCTCAAGATCATGTTATCCATGCTCATCGTGATGATGTTGGTGCACGTATGGGAATGTGGCTCTTTTTATTTACTGAACTGCTGCTCTTTGGAGGTTTGTTCTTCATTTATTCTGTTTATCGATTTATTAACCAGGAACAGTTTCATCTTGCAGCGAAAGAACTTAATCCAATTATCGGTACTTTCAACACAATAATTTTACTAACAAGCAGCCTAACTATGGCTTTAGCTATAGCTGCTATCCAAAAGAAAAATAAAGGGTTATCAATTTTCTTTCAGTTAATTACTATACTTTTAGCATTTGGTTTTTTAATTAATAAATTTTTCGAATGGCGAGTTAAGCTTCATCACGATCTTTTCCCTGGTTCTGAAGTTTTATTAAATAAACCTAAAGGTGAAATTCTATTCTACGGATTATATTATGTGATGACAGGTCTGCATGGATTACATGTTATTATTGGTATAGTTTTAATAGCGTTTATGACTAGACTTACTATAAAGAATATCATTAACCAAGACAGCTATGTGAAATTAGAAGCTGCTGGTTTGTATTGGCATTTAGTTGATATAATTTGGATTTTTTTATTTCCCTTGTTTTATCTCATTACGTAGGATAATAAATGAGTAATAGTGATATACATAATTCAGGTCATCAACCACATGGTTACGGTATATATTTTTTGGTTTGGCTTGCATTGCTAGCTTTAACTGCTTTAACCGTTACTGTAGCCGGATTAGATTTTGGTGCACTCACAGTTACTACAGCTTTATTCGTAGCATCAATTAAATCTTATCTAGTGCTTAAAATCTTTATGCATTTGGGAGCCGAGCAGAAGGCATTTAAAATTTTCGTTATTGTCGCTCTTTTCTTTATAGTTATTTCTTTCGTTTTATTATTCTCAGATTATTCTTTTATTTAGGTTATTTATGATTATAGCACAATCACAGTTTGTTAAATCGGTTGATTTTGCCTTCTTCTTTATAATAGCTGTTTCTGTTTTCTTTTTAGTGCTTATAACAGGTTTGATGATTTTTTTCGTTATCAAGTACAACCGTAAAAGAAATCCTCATGCTAAAAACATTCACGGAAATACCGGATTAGAAATATTATGGACAGTTGTACCAACAATTTTGGTTTTATTCATGTTTTATTTTGGTTGGACGGGATATAAGGAGATGTCCAGTATTCCAGAAGATTCGATGACAGTTAATGTGACTGCCCAAATGTGGAAATTCAGCTTTAAGTATGATAATGGAAAAACATCAGATACACTTTTTGTCCCAGTAAATAAACCCGTTAAAGTTAATTTATCATCGCTTGATGTTAACCATGCATTTTATATACCTGCTTTTAGATTAAAAAAAGATGTTATTCCTGGAAGGCAAAATACTGCTTGGTTTACAGCTACCGAAATTAGTTCACATCCAATTTTTTGTGCCGAATACTGTGGATTGAATCATTCTTATATGTACACTGAGGTAGTGGTATTATCCGAAAGTGATTTTAATGTTTGGGTGAACCGTGGTGTTCCTAATATTATAAATGCAGTTGATAAAAAATAGGATTCCAACCTGAAAGATAAACTAAAAATATTGATCGAATTGTCTAAGCTGAAGATTACATCCTTTGTTACTTTAACTACTCTTTTTGGTTATATCTGTTTCACACCAAAGTTAACAGTAGCACTTTTATCAGCAGTAGTAGGAACTTTATTATTAGCTGCTGGTGCATCTGTAATTAATCACATTCAGGAATACAAAATTGATGCATTAATGACAAGGACTAAGAATCGTCCAATTCCTTCCGGCAAAATTACTGTTACCTCTGCTGGCATTATTTCAGTTATTTTAATTGCGTTTGGTTCTTTAATTCTTTTATCAATAGGATTAGTTCCCTTGATTTTAGGATTGTTGAATATTTTCTGGTATAACATTATTTACACACCATTAAAAAAGATAAGTCCTATTGCAATTATTCCAGGATCAATGGTTGGGGCTATCCCTCCTGCAATTGGATGGACATCAGCCGGAGGATATTTATTCGACCCTCAAATTTTAGTCATTTCTTTTTTCTTTTTTATTTGGCAAATACCACATTTTTGGTTGCTTCTTTTATTCTTGGGCAAAGAATATGAACAAGCTGGTTACCCAACATTAACTAAACTATTCGATATAAAACAACTCTCTAGAATTACTTTTGTATGGATTACTGCTACTGTGGTTGCCAGTTTACTTATCCCTTTTTTTGGTATAGTTAAAAACCATTTAGTTTATTTTATTTTACTGTTTGCAGGTGTGTGGTTAACCTGGAATGCATCCAAGTTTTTGATTGATAGAGATCAAAAAATGAATTTTACTTTTGCATTTAGAGAAATCAATTTATTTGCATTAATCGTCATGTTAATTATTACTTTTGATCAAATTCTATTTTTGTTTTAATGGAGATTTGAAATTAATGAATTTTTTTGACAACATAGTTCTGCATCAATCTGCTGAACATATTCAGCTTCTTCATTATCTGCTAATTCTTATAAAGTTTCTGTTTCTGCCTTTTCTTAGTTTGATTTTGGTGGGCACTTTTATTTCTCTTTGGTTTTGGAAAAAGGGACTAAAAGAAAATAATCATCTGTACATTCAATTTGCTAAAGATGTAATTGATATTTTCACAATCAATAAAAGCTTTGGACTTGCTCTGGGAATATTACCATTAATTACTTCGATTTTAATTTTTGCACAATTGCTATACAAAAGTTATTCTGCTGCCATTGTTATCTTAATGACTGCTTTACCATTATTAGTGCTTGGGATATTACTTATTTACATTCTAAAGTATTCGATGACCTTCAATGAATTATTTAATGAGCTGGGACTTACATCCCAGTTAAATGATTCTGTTCAAGAAAAACTTAGAAAATTTAGCAAAGGCAGTAACCAGCTTGCTAGAAGATCAGGAATTATAGGTTTTGCACTTTTAATTGTTGGAGCATGGTATTATGTGTCTGCCGTAAATTCGGCTGTATTAGCCGAAAATTGGGTTAATGGGAACCACATATCTTTATTGTTCTCAGCAGAGGCAATGCTTAACTTTATACAATTTTTACTTGTAGCTGTTGCTTTAGCCGGTGCTACAATTTTATTTGTATTCTTTTATTGGGATGGCGGAAGAAAAAATACTACCGAAGATTATAAAAATTTTATTAAAAAGTTTGGGCTTACAATAACACTTGTTTCTTTAATTCTTATCCCAGCAATTTTGTTTATTAATAATCTACTTTTACCTAAAACTTCATATTCAGGTGCTGTTTTTTCTTATTTGTTTATAACTATTGCGCTGATCTTTTTTTTATATCATCTTCTTTATGCTATTTCTAAAACTTCAAACTTCAAAATGAGTGGTCAATTATTTTTCGTTTTAATTTTTATGATTCTCGTCTTAATTATTAAAGAGGAAATAGTAGTCACTAACTCAACTAAGCTTCATTCGGCAGTACTAAGCAATGATTTTAATAAATACTTAAGTTCACTTAAAGGAGAAGATGTAAGTAAAGTTCAAGGTAGGAGTGGAGAGGAAATTTTTAATGTAATTTGCTCTACTTGTCACAAATTTGATGAGAAGCTTGTCGGTCCACCTTACAATAAAGTTTTAGTTAAATACGAAGGTAAAATGGATCAGCTGGTAGCATTTATCCGAAACCCAGTGAAAATTGATCCGGCTTATCCACCTATGCCAAATCAAGGTTTAACTCCAACCGAGGCAAGGAATATTGCTGATTATATAATGAATCAGCATATGAAGAGTACTGAAAAAAAATAATAGTTGAGGGATTTATTTTAATATCGCAATTACTTCTTTTTGTTTCTCCTTGCCGGTATAAATAACTTTCCCAGAGCTAGTAATAAAAACATCAATCTCAGACCGGACTCCAAAATCCCCAGGGAAATAAATCCCAGGTTCAAGCGAAAATGAAGTTGAAGGAAGCAGCAATATCTCATCCTTTGTTTCAAAATTATCGATGTGAGCCCCGCTTCCATGTAAATCTGTTGTTATTGAATGCCCTGTCCGATGAATAAAATATTTTCCGTAACCAGCATCTTCAATTACCTTTCGCGATGCAGAATCAACCTCATACCCGCGAACTTCTTTTCCAGCTTTAAATCTTGAGTCAACTAAATTAAATGCTTCATCTCTTGCTTGAGCGACTACAGCAAATATATCAGAATACTTTGATGGTACAGAATCACCAACAAATCCAACCCAAGTTATATCAGCCCAAACAGCATCTTCCTTATTTTGTTTAGCCCACAGATCAATTAAAACAAAATCTCCTTTTTTTATTTTTTTGTTTTTTTGTTTCGTTGGAGTGTAATGAGGGTTAGCACTATTTTCGTTAACGCCAACAATTGGAGGGTCGTCAGTGAATAATTTTCTTTTTTTAAATTCACTCATTATAAACTGTTGCACTTCGTATTCACTAGTAGCTCCATTACTCAAAATTTTTTTCTTTATAAAACCAAATGCTTTTTGAACGATATCATTTAATGCATAAGCAACAGATTTGTTTTCATCAAATTGCTTTTTTGTCCAAAGTGCATTATACATCGAAATTAAATCTGCGCTGCTAACTATCTTAACACCAAGAGAACTTATCTGCTCGATAGTGCCTGCATCAACCCTTGACACATAAGGAATTGCATTAAGAGGAGAATATTCCATTGCAACTGTCTTAATGCCGTATAAACTTTTTTTTAAATTTTTTAAAAGGGAGTCATAGCTTGCGTAAGGAAGTAATTTGCCTGGCAAGCCATCAAAATGAAATGTTTCAATTGCATTTGCAATTTTTTTTGGTTCGCCCTTCTGTGGTATTAAATAATAAAACCTGCGAGTTAAATGCGATTTTTTTGATATTCCAAGCATTGCTAAGGCGAGCTCATTTGAAAACCGAAAATCATATAATAACCATGCATCTAATTTCATTTTTCTTAAAATATCTTGAACTTTTTTTAGATTAAATTTATGCACCATAACCTCCGATTATAGCTTATTGAAATTATATGCCCAAAGTATTTGTTTAGGCTGTTGTTGTAAGGAGAGTGAAACCACTTAATAAATTGCATATCTTACGTAATAATAATATTTTACAGCTGGAATAAAATAATCATAACTCTTAAAGGAAAAAAATGAAGTTAAGTTTTAACTTGTTGTTAATTATAACACTTACAGGACTATGGAGTAATGTTTTCTCACAGAATTACCAAGGTCCCGCTGCAGGGTCTGTTGCTGGAGGAGCCGTTGTTACTACCGGCACATTTGCAAAATCAAACGAAATTGGAATTCCGCGCGAGAGAGGAAAGAAGAACGTAGTTGGATATGAACATAAACCAAGCTACGTTGATTTTGAAAATAATTCAAATATTATTGCTTCTGCATATACCGAAGATAAATTTATAACAGGAAGCTATTC
>JACAFC010000244.1 GCA_013388515.1 Ignavibacteriaceae bacterium
ATATTTTTCCATTCAGAATACCTGTGCCAAAGTTCATCAGGGGATGGAAAATTTTCTAAACTTAATTCAGTTTCAATGTTTTCAGATTTGGTCTTATCGTGTTCAAGAAATCCATCACCATTGGATGAGTAAACGAATGGAATATCAAGATCATTAGAATAGTCAATTGCCTGTTGAATGCCGGAACTTATAGTATGATTATTGTCTTTAGCTTCGATGATAGCGATAGGTAAATGGGGTTTATGGTAAAGAATGTAGTCTGCCCGTTTTTGTTTTCCCCTTTGAACTAATTTTCCTCTAACAAAGATCTTTCCTGCCGTAAAAGAGACTTCTTCTTTTATCTGAGTTTTAATATCCCAGCCAGCATCTTTTAATGCCGGAGTTATAAATTTTGTGCAGATGTCTCGTTCGGATAGTCCCTTTTTATCCATAAACAATTTCTTATTGTTGAATTAAATAAGAATCTAAAAATTGTTTTACGCACCGAACCGGCACCCCCGATAAACTGAAGAGATAAGGGAGTGATAATTAGAATCCGTTATCCTTACACTTTTTCAAAAACACATTCTAAATTAAGTAATTGGGAGGATTAAGTCTAACATTTTAAATCCGAAATCTTCATTTAAATATTATACAAATCTGCTATTGAGATTTGAAATTTAAGTTATTAGTTTGAATAAGAACTTAGTAATAATTGCCAAAACAAGTTTCATCCTTCATCTGTGTCCCTTTGGGAGGCGCCGGCAATCGCTACTAACACAGGTGAGGGATTTTTGATTTTTGACTTATGGATAAGGTAATAAAAAAAAGTATTGCACGAAACAGAGTTAAGCTACTTAAAGAACAAATTGATTCTGATAAGAATCGGCAAAGAACTATATACGATAATTTAGAAAAATTTATAGCAAATAAACTGAAACATTTGATATACAATACTGAAGAATTTAAATGGTTGACCGAAATAGAAAAGGAACAAAAATATAATCAATGCTTCGAGCTTACATATGATAAGTTTATAGATGGACAAAGAAATGAAATTAAACAGAGAATCAATAGAAGATTGAAACCCGACATAAATATAATTAATGATTTTAAACTATTAAACAAAAATATTGATACAATTCTGTGTCAAATTGAACCAAAATTTATCCCAATATTGCCCAATCACACTGACACAAATGTAAATACTTCAGCAACCACAAATATATCCGAATCCCTAAACATAACTAATGATAAAAATACCAAGACAATAAGAAAAAAATATCATAAGAAAAATTTTGATAGAGAAATTGAGAAAATGATTCAAATATTATTAGAAAGTGGAAACCAACTGAAGCAGAATTATTTGGCCAAGAGAATGAACATTAGTGAATCTGTTCTATCTACTAGATTTAGAGATACTAAATTTTTAAAAAAATTAGAAACCTCTATCAAAGAAAAAATTAGAGACACAAACATATTTGAAGAAGATGAATGTATATTGAACAATTTTTTATTAGACATAGCAGTTAAAGAAGACCGCTTAACAAAATTACCCAAAAAGAAAAAAGAAATATATTTAAGCCCAATTAAAGATAACATTGCAACTAAAAATGATCATAATGAAAAAATTTTAGAGCAGTTGAACTCAGGTAAAAAAAATAAAACACAAATAGAAAAAGAAAGCATTGAAAAGATTTATGATGATTCAATAGATCAAAATAATAATTATTATAATTGTCTAAATCCAGAGTGCAAAAAGCCGTTCCGATATGAAGCTGATGTATCTTATAGTGAAGCTGGGGAGAAAGCTTCGACAAATTTTGATTTTGTCAGATACTTAGTTTGTTCTAAAAAATGTTTCGAATCATTGATTGAAAAAATGAGGAATCGTAAAAACAACGATTAGAATTAATTCTAATCGCATTCGAATTTAGTATCACCTATCAACAATCCCAAAACCTTCATTTAAGCGCAAAAAAAAACAACATTTTTAATCATACATAAAAAAATTCTAATCGCATTCGAATTTTTTTTATAGATATATGAAAAACTTACGTATCGAAAATATTGAAAAAGAAAAAATTAATTGTGGCAGGTTCCACACCTTTAGGTGCGTGAGTTTTCATATCCTGCCACTCTTTATTTATGGGATTAAAAATGAAAACTCAAAACCCTAACAATGAAATCAACTTGTTATCTCGCAAGATTGAATCACTCAATCAACTAATTGTAATACTAGATCATTTAGGCAAGGTCGAAATTCTTAAGCGAGTCCTTCATTTGAATGATCGATTAATCCTTAAAAGGCGAATCCTTCAAAATGGGAGCGAAAATGAAAGAGCTGTGTGATCTCCTGTATGAGGAAACGAGACAATTACTGATAAACTCTAACCGGATTGGTGAAAAGATTGCCCAGCTAGAAAATCAGAAAGTAAAGCGTACTATTTCTGAAATGGTGAAAACTGTTCAGGCCGATTTACTGATATTGCTAGAATTACTTGGAGATATATCCAGTTCTTTAGAGTGTGAATGGGAAGAAATAATTCAACGGTACGAAAATGAATAAGGGGTGGATTAAACTACATAGACAGATTGAGGATAATGAGTTTTGGTTTTCTGAAAGGTTTACTAAAGGTCAGGCTTGGGTAGATTTGCTGATCCTGGCTAACCACAAACCTGCCACTGTCTTCATTAGAGGAATAGAAATTAGGCTTAATCCCGGAGAATCCTGCCACTCGCAGCTAACACTAGCGAAAAGATGGAAATGGAACTTCAAGACTGTTGTAACCTTTCTTAAGACACTTGAAAAACGTGAAATGTTGGAGACCAAAACAAATAATGTTACAACAATAATTTCAATAAAAAACTGGAACTTATATCAAGGAAACGGAGAACAGAACGGAGACCAAATTGGAGAGCAAAAGGAG
>JACAFC010000234.1 GCA_013388515.1 Ignavibacteriaceae bacterium
GCCGACAAGGTGTATCATCAGGCAATTAAAGAATTGTTTGATAAGGAGAAAGATGCTATTGAATTAATTAAGAAAAGAGAAATATTGGAGATACTTGAGAAAACCAGCGACCGATGTCAATCAACAGCTAATGTCATATTATCCATATTCATTAAAAATTCATAGTTAATAAAGCAGCATAATATATGTTTGGAGATTATTCATTCGGTTTAATATTAGTTTTGGTTTTAGTTTTAGCTGCTGAATTTGTTAATGGCTGGACTGACGCTCCAAATGCAATAGCAACCATAGTTTCAACTCGGGTTTTATCGCCAACAACCGCTGTTCTAATGGCTGTATTTATGAATATAGCGGGTGCATTTGCCGGAACTGCAGTTGCGGCTACTATTGGAAAAGGTATTGTCGAGTCATCTGTAATAAATTTGGTTACTATTGGCGCAGCAATGGTTTCCATTGTGTTTTGGAGTACACTGGCTTGGCGCTTCGGAATACCTACAAGTGAAAGTCATGCACTCGTTTCTGGTTTAGCTGGTGCAGCACTTGCAACGGCTGGCCCAGATGCATTACTTTGGGCTGGTTGGGAAAAAGTTTTGCTTGGATTAGTATTTTCAACCTTCCTTGGATTTTTTGGTGCTGCGATAATAATGATATCTGTTTATTGGATATTCCGTAAATCTAGTCAAACCCATGTAAAAAAAGTATTTGGTAGACTGCAAGCACTATCAGCAGCTTTCATGGCTTTTGGGCATGGAAGCAATGATGGGCAAAAATTTATTGGGGTATTTACGCTAGCAATGGTTTTAGGTGGTGCAATTCCGGAATTTAAAGTATCATTTGAGATCATTGTACTTTGTTCCTTAATCATGGGTCTAGGCACATCTGTCGGCGGCTGGAGGATTATTAAAACCATGGGTATGAAAATGGTGAAGCTGGAAACTCATCAGGGTTTTTCGGCAGAAACTGGAGCCGCAATAGTAATTCAACTAGCTTCAGTTTTTGGTATTCCACTAAGTACAACTCATACCATTAATTCGGCAATTCTTGGCTCTGGTTCTGTAACAAGGTTATCTGCAGTAAGATGGGGAGTTGTAAGAGAATTAGTACTTGCTTGGGTTTTAACTTTTCCTGTGTGCGGATTTATTAGCTGGATCGTTGCAAATATATTCCAGAAATTGTTTTAAATTTTTAGTAAAACTCTTTAATGCAATATTAATCAATTGCTATAAATTACAGCGGATAAATAACCAACAACTTCGTCATTATCACCACTAACATCTCCTGAATCGCTTCGATGTAAAATGACAGACTTCTTATTGTTTGTTAGATAAGCAGCTTGCATCATTGCAACTATTGGGCCGCCGCCGCAAGCTTCACATTTTTTAGAATCCAAATCATTCTGAAGATTTTCCCAATCGAACTCCATAATTCTATTTGCAACAATCGAATCTAGTTTATAAGCGTGCTGCTTATTGTAAAAATGGGAAAGATCGGAACTTGCAACAATAACAGTTTTTTCATCAGCTGCTTTTGAGATTTGTACAGCTAAGTCATCCACAAAGGCTTTGCTCTGATCACCCATCACAATGGGAATAATCTTAAAATCATTTAAAACAGTTTGTAAAAAAGGAATCTGAACTTCTACCGCATGTTCTTGCCTATGCCCTGCCATTCCAAAGAAAACTGTTTTGCTTCCTTGAATAATCTTCTCGGCAAATTCCTTATCAATCTCAACACATCCAAGGGGAGTTTTGTATGCATCTCCATCGTAAATAGAATTACCTGGAAAATATTCACGATGACTTGGTGAAATAATAATTACTTTATCAAATTTATGATTCTTTAATAAATTAAATCCATAGGAAGCAGTTTGTCCAGAGTAAATATATCCGGCATGCGGCGATACAATTCCAAAAATTTTTTCGGGGTTTACTTGATTCCGAACCAAGTTCAACATTGCAAGTACATCATTCCTTAATTGAGAAGGATCACCTGGATAAAACAAACCTGCAACTGCCGGCTGTCTGGTCTTACTCATTTAATAACTATCCCTTTCATTAAAAACCAATGCAGAAAAAACTTGTAAATTAAGTTTTTTCTTTTTCCATAAGTTAGGTGCTAAACCAGCTTTCAAGCAAATTGATGTTAAAAACTGTTCCAATGAATAATTATTTTCAGTTGCAACTTGAGGAAGCAGCAAACCGCGGTGATATCCTTCTTCAACTAATAATCCGTGCTCGCCTATTTTAATTTCATCGTAATTGGAAATTTTTTTCATTGGAGAAAGTACTGAGATTTCTATCAGAATTAAACCAAGTTCTTCCTTTGTTAAAGGTGCAAATCTGGGATCTTCTGCTGCAGCATGTTTTGCAACTTCGCACACAGTCTCATACAATGGTTGTTCAGAAGTTATGAAACCAATGCAGCCGCGCAGTTCATTTCTTATTTTTAGGGTAACGAATGCGCCAGCATTCAACTTTAAATTGGGATGAGAATTATAATCAATTTTAGGTGGATTGGTTTTACTGAATAATGATTTGATTGATTCTCTTGCTGCAATAAGCAATATCTCTTTTTCTTTTGATGAAAGTTCCATATTTAATTTTGGAATTAGTTGCGCAAGCTGTATGTTCTTTCTGCCACTAATCGAACTAATAATTATTCGTGTAATTCGTGGCAAGATAATGTCAATCTAAGACATCAAATTTCAATTAAAATTATACTAAAAATTTATAAACAACAAGTCGAGTTTTTTCAACAAGCAAAAACAACAAATTATCCTTCACAAAAAAAGAATCGGGAATCATTTTACTAATATTGGTATTAATAATTTCCTTAAGTATCCACTTTTGTTTCTTCGAATCAAAAACCTTAAAATAATTATTAAGCGTACCGTTTTTATTTTTTGCATGATAACTGATAAGATTAAAGTTGTTGTATTCAAGGAAGTTGAGACTTCCGACTAAATTATTCGGATCATCTATTGCTGTGAAAAAATCCTCGGCAGCCATATCATTTCCAGCGGCTGAAATTTGCTGAGGAAACAAAAAGCTTTTCTGAAAATCATTATTCATGGAGTTTATGCGAAGCTTGTTTATCTCCTCATAATTACTTTCTAAATTTCTTATAACTTCTCCAGAAGCAATGTTTAGTGAAAAATAATTTCGCCCCTCAAAAGTTGGCTGGAAAACATAAACTGAATTTCCTTCAGCTAGCTGAAACACAAAGTCTTCATGCTGCCAGATTATTTTTTGATTCAGAATATCGAACGCATAAACACCTTTATGGTTAGGCATATCTGGTTTCTTAAATTTGTGAAAGAAGATAAAGTTATCATGAACAGCTTCAATACCGATCCAGTATTTTTCATCAAGCTGAAAATTTTTAAGCATTACCTTTCCATCGTGAAAAGTAAGGCAATTAAAAAAAACTTCTTTAGAAGTTAGGTCTCTTTCCTCAATCACTAAGTAACCAGAGGGAGATAGAACAAGCCGCCAAATATCTTTTTTGTTTGTGAAGGAATAAATTTTTTTTATCGCTGCCATCGTTAATTGAGCTTTTCAAATCTTGCTGTAAAATGTCTTAACATCGGAGCTTCATAAGTAATTTTATATCCTTTTAATTTATCCCGGTTTTTAAATACCTCAAGAATTACTTCAATCACATAATCAATATGACTTTGGGTATAAACCCGGCGAGGAATAGCAAGACGAACAAGCTCCATTGGAGGAGGAATAAGTTTTCCCTTATTGTCATACTTTCCAAACATTACGCTTCCAATTTCAACAGCGCGAATGCCGCCTTCAGTATAAAGTTCGATTACGATTGATTGCCCCGGAAATTGTTCAGGAGGAATGTTAGGTAAAAATCTTTTAGCATCAATATAAATTGCGTGCCCGCCAGGCGGCTCAATAATAGGAACACCAGCAGATAAAATTCTTTCTCCAAGGTATTCAACACTCCTAATTCTGTATTGAAGATAATGCTCATCTAAAACTTCCTCTAATCCTTGTGCAACCGCTTCAAGATCTCTTCCAGCTAAACCACCGTAAGTTGGAAATCCTTCAGTAACAATTAACAGATTGCGGCACAGCATTGCTAAATTTTCGTCATTCAAAGCGAGAAAACCTCCGATGTTTACGAGTGCATCTTTTTTGGCACTCATTGTTACACCATCTGCATACGAAAACATCTCTTGAGCAATTTCCAAAACCGATTTGTTGGAATATCCTTTTTCACGCAGTTTTATGAAATAGGCATTTTCAGCAAAACGGCATGCATCAATGAACAGCGGAATACCATACTGCACACAGATCTCTTTAACTTCTCTAACATTTTGCATTGAGACCGGCTGCCCGCCGCCCGAATTATTCGTAACAGTTATCATACACAAAGGAATGTTTTCTTTTCCTTTTTCTTTTATGAATTTTTCAAGAAGAATTACGTCCATATTTCCTTTAAAGTCAGCACGGATTTCTGAATGCTTACCAACTTCAACAACAAAATCGTCGGCTTCTGCACCAGTAAACTCAATGTTTGCACGCGTTGTATCAAAATGTGTATTGTTTGGGAAATATTTCCCTTTACCGCCAACAATCGAGAAAAGAATTTTCTCGGCTGCTCGTCCTTGATGTGTGGGAATGATGAATTTCATTCCGGTAATTTTTCTTACAGTTTCTTCAAAGCGGTAAAAGCTTTTTGAACCGGCATAAGATTCATCGCCGTCCATTATTCCCGCCCATTGCTTAGAACTCATTGCAGAAGTTCCGCTGTCCGTCAGAAGATCAATCAACACATCATCAGCATGAAGAAGAAATGGATTGTAACCGGCTTTTTTGATAAGCTCAGTTCTTTCTTCTTTGTTGGTAAATCGAATTGGTTCAACTGATTTTATTTTGAAAGGTTCGATGATTGTTCTTGTTGTCATTATTTCCTCATTAATGAAATTTATTAAATGAAATTTACCAATCATTAAATTCTGTGCGAATTATAAATTTTAGATGTGTCGTGTATACTTGACATATTGTAAAGAATTATTTACTTTTACATTGTAAATTTGGACAAAAATGAGACTTCAGAATAACCTAAAAAAACTACGCTTTGAAAAAAATCAAGTCTCGCAAGAGGTTCTTGCAAAAGCTGTGAATGTTAGCCGGCAAACAATCAACTCGATTGAGAATGGAAAATTCAATCCATCAGTAGTGCTTGCATTACAAATCTCAAAATTTTTCGAAAAAAAAATTGAAGAAGTTTTTTATTTAGAGGAGTAAAAAATGGCTTTCAGATTTTGGTACGAATTAATTATAGGAATAATTACTTTAGTTTCACTGTTAATATTTGGTGAAAAAGGAATTACTGCGCTAGTTCTTCTGGCTTTTCTTCCAATTATTTACCGTATGAAAAAAATTAAGCCAGATGAAAGAGAAACACAATTATTTTTTAGAGGAACGCAATATATTGTTAATGCGATTGCAGCAGTTATTTTGGTTAGTGTTTTCATATTCAGAATTAAAATCACCGACCTTATGTCAATCTCAACTGTAATTTTTTATTTTGTAATGATTGTCATTTTGATTCTAGTTAGTGTTTTACGATTATATCTTCACTATAAAAATTAATTTAGCTCAGTTTTTTATTGCAATTAAACAAAGAGATAAATAGTTTACGACATCTTTAATTTCAAACAATTAGGAGTTTCTATGGAAACAACGGAAATCTCTAGCCTCGGACAAACTGGTTCAGAACAAGAACTTAGTCATTCCGATAAAATGATCGGAATAATTACGGCTCCATCAGAGACCTTTGAGAAGATGGCAAAGTTTCCTCCCAAAACCATGGATTGGTTTCTCCCGGTTTTAATACTTTGCATCGTAATTGCAATAACACAAATCCTTGTAATGACAAATCCGGATATTGCTTATCAGGCTAAACAAAAACAGATGGAAGCAATCCAAAAAAACTTTGATGAAGCAGTTGCCAAAGGACAAATGACACAAGAGCAAGCTAATGAACAGATGGATCAAATAGAAGAAAGAATGGCTGCTGGCGGTGCGATAACTTACGTCTTTCAAACCATTGGTATATTTCTCTTTGTTTTTATTTTCTTCTTCATTCTTTGTGGGATTTACTTCCTCCTCTCCAAGTTCGCATTAAAAGGAGATGGTGTATATGCATCGGCACTTGTAGCAAATGGATTGACATCCTACATAGGAATAATCCATGTTATACTTGCTTCAGTATTTGCATTTGCTTTTGGAAGGTTGATGAGAGATATAAGTTTAGCCTCATTACTAGATATGGATAAATCATCAATTGTTGGCTGGCTTTCGGCTAAGGTTGATCCACTGTCAATTTGGGCATATGTTGTTTTAAGTATTGGATTAGCCAAAATGTTTAAATCTCAGACAATAACAAAATATTATGTTCTAGTTTTTGGATTGTGGATTGTTGGCGGATTAGTAATTTGGTTTATTGGTAAATCGGTACCATTCTTAAGTTTTTTAAATATGTAACATTGTTAGGTGAGGTTCATCTTAAAGATGAGCCTCACCTGACTTAAGTTTTAATAAATACTGTTTTATCATCTTAGCTACGTGTTTATTTGAAAGATGATCCAGCACAAAAGTTTGGTACCCTTTCCCTTCTGGAAAATATTTATCTCTAAATTTTTTATCTATTAAACTTCCATTTCGTTTGTTAATCCATTCAAGATAATTTGAATATTTCCAGTCCTCAATATTTTTAACTAATCCATCATCAAATGGATTTCTATGAATATATCTGCACAATTCCATTAAATATTTAGCATCTTCAACATGAATTGATTTAAAAGATCCCTCGAATAGTGTTCCGCTTCGGGAATATTTTTTATTTATTGCTTTTGTATAAGCATTAAACATAAAACCAAGAGCAATATTTAGGGATTGTTCAGCATCCTGTCGAAGCAATAAGTGAAAATGATTTGGCATAAGAGAATAAGCAATTACGGAAAATTCATATTTGGCTGAATACTCTTTTATTTTCTTAAGCAAGTAAATGTAGTTATCTTCCTCAAAAAATATTTTTGCTTTTCCGGCTCCACGGTTATAAATATGGAAGTATCTGCCGGCTTTGAATACTACATTTCTTTTTGCCATTTAAAACCTCTTAAATAAAGGTGAGGTTCATCTTAAAGATGAGCCTCACCTTTGTTTGTATTTTAAACCACACTCTGCGGATCGACATCAAAAAATAATTTTACATTCCGGTAGCGCGATTTGCGATTGAACTCCGCAAAGGCACCAAACAAAGCTTTCTGTAAGATTTTGCCTCCGGGGTCATTATCCTTACTGCTTTTAATTAACATATGATAGCGGTAGCTGCCTTTTAATTTTGAAATGATTGCTGGGGACGGGGGTGAAATATTTAAATATTTTTTGTAGACAAGAAGTTCTTTGTAAAAATCCATGATTGCCCCTTTTGCTTTTTGATCATCTTCATCTTTGGTCTCAATCAAGCAAATTCTTGTGAAGGGCGGATAACCCATTTTTTCTCGGTCAGCAATTTCCTTTTGGTAGAAACCTTCATAATCACCCAATAAAACTTTTTGAAGCGCAAATCGTTTTTCATTTTGTGTCTGAATAATTACTTCACCTTCAATTTGACTTCTCCCTGCTCTGCCGGCTACTTGTGTAAGCATTTGGAAAGTACGTTCATCGGCACGAAAATCTGGAATCCAAAGACTTGTTTCGGCAGAAATAACACCAACTAATGTTACACGCGAAAAGTCTAATCCTTTAGAAACCATTTGCGTTCCAACGAGGATATCAATCTCTCCTCTGCCGAACTCTAAAAGCATTTTACCGAGAGATGATTTTCTTGAAACTGTATCAGAATCAACACGTTTAACTTTTGCATTGGGAAAGTAGTAAGATAATTCATCTTCAACTCGTTCTGTTCCAGTCCCAAAATATTTAACCGAATGTGAGCCGCAGTTGAAACAAACTTTAGGAACATCTTTTATAAAACCACAGTAATGACATTGCAGGATATTTTTATTTATGTGATAAACCATCGGTACAGAACAATTAGTGCAAATTTCTATTTCGCCGCAGTCGTTACAATATATTTGAGTTGAAAATCCTCTTCTGTTTTGGAGAATGATTGTTCCTTCCTTTTTCTTTAATCTGTCTTCAATTTTGTTTAAAAGAGTTTTGGAAAAAACATTTTCCATTTTTTTCTTTTTGCGTTCGATTATAACATTTACAAGTTCTATCTTAGGAAGTTTAGCATTATCAACTCTATCTGGTAAGGTTAGGAGTTTAAATTTGCCGCTTAATGCATTGTACATACTTTCAATTGATGGAGTTGCAGAACCAAGAAGCACCGGACAGTTTTTAATCTTGCCAAGTACAATTGCTGCATCTCGTGCATTATACTTTGGTATCATATCTGTCTGTTTATAACTTGCATCATGTTCTTCATCCACAACTATCAAACCTAATCTGTTTAACGGTGCAAACAATGCCGACCTTGCGCCGACAACTACTTTGGATTTCTTATTCAATATCCTTCGCCAAGAATCGTATCTTTCTCCCATAGACATTCTGCTGTGCAGAACAGTAACACTGTCGCCAAAATTGTTATATAGCCGAGATGTAATTTGAGGTGTAAGAGATATTTCCGGAACAAGTATCAATGCAGTTTTATTTAATGAAAGAACATTCTTCACAAGCTCAATGTAAACCTGAGTTTTGCCGCTGCCTGTTACTCCATGAAGCAAATAAGTTTGAAATTCTTCTTTCTCAATTGAGCCAGATACTTCGGTAATAACTGATTTTTGTTTATCAGTCAGTTCAAAATTTTGAAGCTGCTCCTGATATTCGTCTTTGTACTTTCTTTCAATTTCTTTTTCGAATATTTCAACAAGTCCTTTTTTAACCAGCGAATCAACAGATGATTTTGTGGTATCTGTCTTTTTCAATAATTGTGCAAGTGACTCCGGCTTATTCTTCTTAGAAATCAGTTCAAGCAGAATTGCAACTTGCTTTGGCGAACGATTTTCGATTTCTGGAATACATTCATAAACATCGGCAAGAGGTTTAGAAAGCTTGACAAAGTTTGCCGTTTTAATTCTTACTTTAGCTTCGGAAAGCAGTGTTAAAACATTCAATGCGCCCTCACGTTCCAAACTCTGCAGTGCGGAGTAAATATTTTTCTTCTTTATAACTTTTTGAAGTGTGCTTATCGAAATTTCTTCTTTATCAAGTAAAGTTTTAAGAATTTTCCCTTTGATAGATGCTTTATCTTTTTCTTTTAAGTACAGTGCAGAGCAAATGTTGGTGTCGGCAATAATCTTTCGCTTGCTTTCAACTTCTAATCCATAAGGTACGGCTAGTTTAAGAGCTTCACCAAGAGAGCACAAATAATAATCAGCTAACCATTCATAAAATTTCAGATCGGTTCTATTGAAGACTGATGTTTCATCAAGAATATCGAAAAGAGGTTTTGTCTTTTCTTCTGCTTCATTCGTATCGGATGTTCCTACTACAAAGCCGGTTAAAGTTCTTTTTCCAAAAGGAACAACAACTCGAACTCCAATTTGCAGCATCGCTGCCATTTCTTTTGGTACAGAATAGGTAAACGCATTTCTGAATGGTAAAGGGAAAACAACTTGGGCAAACATTATTCTTGTTTCTTGTAATAGAGACCTAATTTTCTATAGGCATCTGTTTCTGCAGAAAACATTTCGAAGCTCAATAGTTTTTGCTGATCATCCCATAAAATCCTTTTATAACTTCCAGAGTTAATTATTTCTCCATTGGTTGTAATTATACTGTCGGATATATCCATAGTAATGAAATAAAATCCATCTTCGTAATTAATATTTTCAACTCCGGAAATGTTTTTGAAATTATACTTGACTTCAGCATCAAGCTCATCATTCTTCACAATAAGTTTACGATGCGTGATGAACCGTCCTTCGGTTTTCATATCCTCAATAAATTCGTCACTATTTTGCATGAAAGTAAATATGGCAGCAGTATCTTGCCTGAAAGCTTCCTCATCAATTGCGTCTGAAGTAATATCAGTTATGTAAATATTTGCTGTTCCACTTTTATCTTCGTTAATTAATATTTTATAAGATATTTTTTGGAAAACTAAGCAGCCGGTGTTTGATAGTAAGAGTAAAAGAAATATTAGGATAGATGAATTTTTTAAGATGCGCATTTGTTATCCTTTATATTACGGCGTTTTCTAATAGTGTTATAGTCTGATTCATTGTATCAAGTTCAGCTTTGATTCCAACTGGCAGTGTAAATTTATTTTTGATGTGCCCGAAAGATAACCCATAAATAATTGGAATGTTAAGTCTGGATAATCTATCAAATAGAACTTCCATCAATGAAAAGGAAGAATCGAATGATGGATCTTTTTCCTTTGGTTCACAGTTTTTAAAAACTCCCAATGCAATCCCGGCTGCTTTTTCAAACTTACCAGCTTGAATTAGCTGAGTAAGCATTCTATCTATACGGTACGGCTCTTCACCAATTTCTTCGAGGAAAATAATTTTACCTTCAGCGTTGAAATCGAATTCAGTTCCTATTAGTGAATTTATAACCGAAATATTTCCACCAACCAGCTCACCAACAGCTTTACCGCTGAATATTGTCTGAATTTTTTCGTCGTCTTTTTGATCTTCGCCTTTAGCACTCTCTAAAATCAAATTAGCACTTGGGTTAATAAGAACTTCATTAAAATATTTCACTGAAAACTCGTTAAATGAAGATATTCCAACAGGTCCATGAAAAGTAATAAGTCCTGTTTTCAAATAAATCGCATTAACCAATGCAGTTATATCGCTGTAGCCAATTAGTACTTTAGGATTCATTTTGATTAAGTCATAATCAAGCATAGGCAGAATGCGTTGACAGCCGTATCCGCCTCGTGCACAGATAATTCCTTTTACTTTTTTATCTGCAAACATGGAATGCAATTCCGCCGCTCTTGATTTATCATCGCCAGCAAGATAACCTGTCTTTGAGAGAATTCTTTCATTGTAGGTTACTTCAAAGCCAAGCATTTCCAAGTTTGCTATTGAGTCTTTCAGTTCATCTTCAGATATATAACTTCCCGGTGCAGCCAAACCAAGTGTATCTCCAGGTATTAAACGCGGCGGTTTAATTTTATTTTGTGGCAGAACCGCAGAATAGATTTTGGGCATTGCAGTTAATGCTGCCGCTGTTGAAATAGATTTTATAAAATTCCGTCTTTTCATATGTTATAATGTCACTTAAAAGATATGGAAAAATAAGGTAATAAGGTTGGTCGTATGCTTCGTTCGTTGTTACTAAGGTTTAGTACTTCAAAATTAGATAAAGTTAATAACCTTAGTAACAAAAATCTCAAAAGGTGAATAACCTTATTACCTTATTAAAATCCAGCATCAAGTAACCAGTGTATCCTGCTTTAAGTATCAAGATTCGATTATGCAACAATCCTCTCATCAAAAAGAAGATGATCGTAAGTCTCTCTGCTTCGAATGACGTAGAATTTATCACCATCTACAAGAATTTCCGGCGGCCTGCGTCTTGCATTATAATTTGATGCCATTACCATTCCATAAGCACCAGCGGACATAACAGCAATGTACTCACCTCTTTTTGATTCTTGTATTTTTCTTTTACGTCCAAGAAAATCACCAGATTCACAAACCGGTCCAACGATATCTGCCATTATCTCTGTTCGATCCGAATAAATTTTTATTGGCTGAATATGATGATGAGCTCCATAAATGCTTGGACGAAGTAAATCGTTCATCGCAGCATCAGTTATTAAAAAATTCTTATCTCCGTTTTTTTTGGTAAAAAGAATTTGAGCAGCCAAGATTCCGCCGTTAGCTGTAAGAAATCTTCCCGGTTCAAAGAAAATATCACAGTTCAATTTTTTCAAAATAGGTAAAATGGCTTTTGCGTATTCACCAACAGAGAATACTTCTTCCTTTCCGTATTGAACTCCAACTCCGCCGCCAACATCAAAATGCTCAAGCTGTAATCCACTGTTTTTTAATTCACTATAAATTTGAGATAGTTTTTCAACGGCTTCAGCGAAAGGATTAATACTCGTAATCTGCGAGCCGATATGCATATCAATTCCGGTGAATTTAATGTGCTTAAATCGATTCCTATCTTTAAACAAAGCAATTGCGGATTTAGCATCAACACCAAATTTATTTTCTGATAAACCTGTTGAAATATATGGATGCGATTGTGCATCAACATCGGGATTAACGCGTATTGCGACCCTCGCGGTTCTGTTCATCTCACCAGCGATTGTATTTATCAGTTCTAACTCTTCTTCAGATTCAGCTTTAATCATCAGCAAATCTTTCTGCAATCCTAAACGAATCTCATTTATACTCTTTCCAACTCCGGTTAGAATAAGTTTCTCGGGTTTTGCTCCTGCAAGTATTGCGCGTTTAAGTTCACCCTCGGAGTTCACATCGACTCCACTGCCAAGATCAACAAAAGTTTTTATAACATTAATATTAAAATTGCTCTTAGCAGCAAAGAAAATAGTATGAGGAATATCTTTGAAGGCATTGTTAAATTCTTCGTAGCGATCTATAAAAAACTTCTTACTGTATATGTAAGCCGGTGTTCCAACTTCTTCAATTATTTTTTTAATTGGAGTATTCTCACAAAAAAGTCCGCTGTTTTTATAAGTGAAGTATGAGGAATTGAAGTCTTGCATAATGTTGTAGGTTTATTTCTGAATTTTGCTCTTCGAAGATAAAGAAAATTTATAATTCATTCTAAAGCTTGTTCTTGAATAAATAATTCCGCTTTAGTCTGAGCTGTTAAATGCGGTTCGTTTGAATTACCTTGCTTTTTGGGTAAATTTGCCAAAATTTTTTAGAGAAAGATGAGTTCAAAATATCCATTTGCAGAAATTGAACCAAAGTGGCAAAACTTTTGGGAAAAAAATAAAACCTACAAAACAGATCTCTCGCACTCAGGTAAAAAACTTTACTGTTTGGTAATGTTTATTTATCCTTCTGGCGCAAAACTTCACATCGGGCATTGGTACAATTACGGACCAACAGACTCATGGGCACGATACCAAAAGTTAAAAGGTAAAAATGTTTTTGAACCTATGGGTTACGATGCCTTTGGGCTTCCAGCAGAAAATTATGCAATTAAAACAGGCATTCATCCGCACGACAGCACAATGACAAACATTGATGAAATCCGTATGCAGCTTAAAAGAATGGGCTGCATGTATGATTGGGATGCGGAGTTAATGACTTGTGAACCGAAATATTATAAATGGAATCAATGGCTTTTCCTTCAGCTTTATAAAAAAGGACTAGCGTACCGCAAAAATGCGCCAGTAAATTGGTGCCCGAAAGATCAAACCGTTCTGGCTAATGAACAGGTTTTGTCCGATGGAACTTGCGAAAGATGCGGAACAACGGTTATTCAAAAAAATCTTACTCAATGGTTTTTTAAGATTACTGAATATGCCGAAGAACTTCTTGCTGGGCTCGATAAAATTACCTGGCCTGAAAAAACAAAGTTGATGCAAAGAAACTGGATTGGAAAAAGCGTCGGCGCTGAAGTTCATTTTAAGGTTGATGGATCGGAAGAAATTATTTCGGTTTTTACCACTCGCCCTGATACTTTATTCGGAGTTACTTATGTTGTTTTAGCACCTGAACATAATCTTGTTGATATACTAACAACGAATGAGTTCAGGAATCAAGTTCAAGAATACAGGAATTCAATTAAATCCTTAACAGAAATTGAACGGACTTCAACAGTTAAAGAAAAAACCGGCGTACCGATTGGAGCATTTGCAATAAATCCTGTAAATGGAGAAAAAGTACCAATCTGGATTGCCGATTATGCACTCGCAACTTATGGAACCGGCTGTGTAATGGCTGTTCCAGGCCATGACGAAAGAGATTTTGAGTTCGCCAAAAAATTCCATTTACCAATTCGTAAAGTAATTCTGCAGCCAGGAACAAACGAAACTGATGAGTTAACTGAAGCTTACACAGAACCAGGAACAATGATTAACTCTGGAAGCTTTACCGGTGTAAATTCTGATGAAGGAATTGAGAAAATTATTTCATACTTAGAAGAAAAAGGATTCGGAAAGAAAAAAGTAAATTACCGGTTACGTGATTGGTTAATTTCACGGCAAAGATATTGGGGTACTCCCATTCCAATTATTCATTGTGAAAAATGCGGCGAAGTTCCTGTTGATGAAAAGGATTTACCAGTCGAACTTCCTTATGATGTTCAATTCAAACCGGGCGGTGAATCGCCTCTAATCAGCAGTGAAAAATTTATGAATGTTAAATGCCCAAAATGCGGCAGTAATGCTAAGCGAGACCCCGACACAATGGATACGTTCGTAGATTCCGCATGGTACTATTTCCGTTATCTAAATCCGAATATCACTACTGATCCGTTTGATAAATCCTTGGCAGATAAATGGACGCCAGTTGATATGTATGTCGGCGGTGCAGAGCATGCAACCATGCATCTGCTTTATGCAAGATTCATTCACAAATTTATTAGAGATATTGGCTACACAAATTCGGATGAACCGTTTTCTCATCTTATTCATCAAGGCACAATTACAAATCAAGGTGCAAAGATGTCTAAGTCTAAAGGAAACGTTGTTAACCCCGATCAGTTTATTGAAAAGTACGGCTCTGATGTTTTTAGAATGTACTTGATGTTTATGGGCCCTTATGAACTTGGCGGCGATTGGAGCGATAAAGGCATAGCCGGTACAGATCGTTTTGTCCAGCGAACTTATGAATTAGCAATGAAGTTTTCGGGACTGCTTAAACAATCTGCTTCTCAGAATGTTTACGACGTTGAAAAGTTAAGTGAGAACGAAAAGCATATTTATAAAAAGATAAACCAAACAATCAAAAAGTTTGATGAGGAAATAAATCATTTTCGTTTCAATACAGCAATTGCTGCATTGATGGAAATGATTAATGAAATGAAGTTGTTGGATGCCTGCAGCAAGGAAATTCAACTTTATGCCTTAAAGCGTTTCATTACTTTACTTGCACCTATTGCTCCGCATCTTGCTGAGGAGTGTTATAATATGCTTGGGTCAGAAAAATCTATTTTTGAAAATCCTGTTTGGTACGAAGCTGATCCAATAGCATTGGTTGAGGATATGGTAAGTATTGCAGTGCAAGTTAACGGCAAACTCCGCGGAACAGTTCAGGCAGCAATTAATTGCAGCCAAACCGAGGTTAAAAATCTTTTGCTGAATGACGAAAAGATAAAGAAGCATCTGGAGGGAAAAGAAATCGTTAAGGAAATTTATGTGCCAAATAAAATTTATAACATCGTAGTAAAGTAAGCACAATAGAACGCAGATCTTTATGATCTGTTAAGATTAATTAAGATTTTTTTATAAATGAACACAAACTATAAACATTCGGATTTGACTGATAAAATAATTCGAGCATTTTATAATGTTTATAATAAATTGGGTTATGGGCTTCTTGAAAAGGTTTATGAAAATGCAATGATGATTGAACTCCCTAAATTCGGCTTGGATTGTAAAAACCAATACCAGATAAAAGTTTATTACGATGAAAAATCGATCGGAGATTATTTTGCAGATATTATAGTAAATAATATGGTTATAATTGAATTAAAATCAGCAGAAAATTTATGCGAAGAACATGAAACACAACTAGTAAATTACCTCATAGCAACAAACATTGAAGTTGGCATCTTATTAAATTTTGGGAAAGGACCTCAATTCAAAAGAAAAGTCTTTTCCAGCGAATTTAAAAATCTTAATAAATCATAATCATCATAAAAATCAGCGTTCTATCAATTATATGTTAGATATCAAATTCATTCGAGAAAATCCTGAGCTCGTCAAAAAAGGCATCGAGTCAAAGAACGAAAAAAGCAGAGTTGACGAAGTACTTCACCTTGATAAGCAGAGACGAGAAATTCTTGTTGTAAGTGAAGAGTTAAAAGCAAAACGAAATCAAGTTTCACAAGAAGTAGGCAAACTAAAAAAAGCCGGACAAGATGCATCTGCAATTGTTGCGGAAATGAAAGAAGTTTCTGATCAAATCAAAGAGTACGATGACAAACTTGCTGCTGTTGAAGAAGAACTAAAAAACCTTCTGATGTACATTCCTAACGTTCCACATGAATCTGTGCCAGTTGGCAAAACTGCTGAGGACAATGTTGAAGTAAGAAAATGGCTGCCGGAAGGTTTCAGCTTTCAGCAGAATGAAAAACAGCTTGATCACATCGAACTTGGAAGGAAATTAAAAATTTTAGATTTTGAGAGAGGAGCTAAAATATCTGGATCAGGATTTCCCGTTTACATTGGGAAGGGTGCAACTCTTGAAAGAGCTTTAATAAATTTTATGCTTGACTTTCACCTTCAAAATCATGGTTACACCGAAGTCTTTCCTCCTTTTCTTGTTAACCGCGATTCGATGAAAGGAACCGGACAGCTTCCTAAGATGGAAGAAGATATGTACTCCATCGAGAAAGATGGATTGTTTCCAATCCCAACAGCAGAAGTACCTATAACAAATCTTCATAGGAATGAAATTTTGCCTGAAGCAGAACTTCCAATTAAACTTGTTGGTTACTCTGCATGTTTCAGAAGAGAAGCTGGTTCTTATGGCAAAGAATCAAAGGGATTTTTGCGCGTTCACCAATTTAACAAAGTTGAAATGGTAAAGTTTGTTAGGCCTGAGA
>JACAFC010000245.1 GCA_013388515.1 Ignavibacteriaceae bacterium
AGCTGCATCAGAACTTTCTTGCATAGTTATGAATCAGTTTGTGAAAATTGAGGATTGTATTATTGCAATTACAGAAAGAGGTAAACTATATAAATACGATTTTGATGGAAAATTACTTTGGGAAACAGAAACAAACGCATATTGTCACTCAAATCCGGCAAGTAATGGTAAAATAATCGTATTCGGAAATGATAATGGAGAGATTATATCAGTCAATTCAGCAAGTGGAAAAATCTTATACAGGAAATTGATTGGTAGTGCATTCTCAAGCGGTACCGTAATATATGAAGATGCTTTATTTTTAGGAGATTCGGACGGAAAATTCTATTCGATAAATTTAATTGATGGGAAAATTAATTGGATATTTTATTCATCTGCTCGGATATGTACCGAGGCAATTGCCGAAAATGATGTTATTTATTTTGGGAATTTGAAAGGTGAATTTTTTAAAATCTCCAAAGCAAATGGGATAGTTGTTTGGAGAATTAATACAGATGGATTACTTAACATTACTCCATTGTTGACAAAAAACATTTTGATTTTACCAGACGAAAACAGAAAACTATATTTTATTTCGACTGAGAATGGGGCAATTCTGGATAGGATTAATTTGGATGGGAGAATGAAACTAAATCCTGTTATTCGCAATAACTTATTGTTTATCGGATATGAAAATGGAAATTTGAAAGCATATGAAATTCAGTAGCCAAAATTATTTATCGGTTTCATTAGTTATTATTTTAATTTTAAGTGAAATAATCTTGCCTCAGTCTATAGAAAAAAATGACACTTTGATGACTAAAAACCAAAATGATGTGGGAGGTGAGAAATCTGTAGTTGGTTCTGATCTGGTTTTAGTTAATTCAGTTCCTCAAGATGCATATGTTTTTTTAAAAGATAGTTTAATCGGTAACACTCCATTATTCGTTGAACCTAAAATTGGAATGCTTACTCTTAAAAAGAATGGCTATAATGATTTGGCAGTGTTAGCTGATGAAATTAGAGCTAATGAATTACTCAAAATGAATTTCATAGGTCTAGAAAGTGAAATGAGTTTTTTCGAGAAAGATATATTTAAAATTTTAACGGCAAGCATAATTGTCCTTGGTGGAACAACTGCATATTTTAAACTTAAAGCTGATGACAAATTTGAGGAATATGAGTTCTCCGGCAATGGTAAATTGCTTGATGAAACCAGAAAATATGATCTTATCAGCGGTTTGACTTTCACTGCTCTTCAAATAAATTTTGGATTACTTCTTTATTATTTTCTGATTGAATGATGCTAACAGTTCTAGAAGTACTAAAAAGCTCAGCAAATTATTTGGAAAATAAGGGAATCAAATCTGCACGCTTGAATTCCGAACTTTTATTATCTCACGCTTTAAAATGTCGGAGGCTCGATTTATATCTTTCCTTCGATCGTCCTCTCCAAAAACATGAATTGGATCTTTACAGGGAATTATTAAAAAGAAGAAGTACGCACGAACCTCTTCAATATATTATTGGATCTGTTGAGTTTTATGGACTAGAATTCAAGATTAATCCATCAGTTTTAATTCCACGACCGGAGACAGAATTATTGGTTGAGAATGTAATCCAAAATTTGAAACAGATTGAAAGCCCAAAAATCTTAGATATTGGCTCTGGCAGCGGTAACATTACAATTGCGTTGGCCAAAAACTTAAATGGGAGTTCAATTACTGGAGTGGATTTGTCAATTGAAGCGATTAAAACTTCTGAAAAAAATGCTGAACTTCATAATGTTAAGGACAGAGTTAATTTTGTTTGTAGAGATATTTTTAATGCTTGGGATTTTGATCTTAATGCTTTCGATGCCATAGTTTCCAATCCTCCCTATATTTCCAATCTTGAATTTGAAAACATCGATGATGAAGTAAAACTGTTCGAACCTAGAAATGCATTAACAGACGGCTTAGATGGATTGAGTTACTACAAAAGAATTTGTCTTATTTCTAAATCATTACTCAAAAAATCTGGAAGACTTTTTTTTGAGTTGGGTTTTAAGCAGTCAAATTCTGTACACAAAATATTGAATGAAAATGGTTTCAAGAATATTGTTATAAAAAAAGATTATTCGGATATTGATCGAGTAATTTATGGAGAGTTAAGTTGAAGGCTGTTGTTCAGCGGGTATCATATGGTGCTGTGAAAATTAAATCGGAAAATTACTTCCAAGAGATATCACAAGGATATGTAATTTTGCTTGGCATTCGTAATGGGGATAGTGAAAAAGATGCAATATTTCTTGCTGATAAATGCGCGAATTTAAGAGTATTCGAGGACCAAAATGAAAAAATGAATTTATCTCTTAAGGATGTTAATGGTGAAGTATTAGTCATTTCTCAATTTACGCTCTATGGTGATGCACAGCGTGGAAATCGTCCAAGTTTTATTGAAGCAGCAAAACCTGATGTTGCAATTCCGCTTTATGAAAAATTTGTACAAAGACTGCAGGAGATATTAACTAAGGAAAAGGTTAAGGTAGGAATTTTTGGCGCAATGATGGAAGTGCAAATTAACAATGATGGTCCGGTTACAATAATTATAGATTCAAAAATACAACCATAATATTTTCTTTATCTGAAGATTCTGAAGTGAATAATATACTGATGATCTTTATCGATGGTGTTGGAATAGGGAAGGAAGACTATCAGAACAACCCATTCTTTAAATTTGGATTCAAAACATTTGAAAAATTTTTAGGAGCAATCCCTTCCAATATTAATCCTCAACTAAAAAGTAATAACTGTATCTTGTTTCCGGTTGATGCATGCATGGGTGTTGAGGGTTTACCACAAAGCGGAACTGGTCAAACCTCTATTTTTTGCGGTGTAAATGCTCCGGAATTAATTGGTATGCACTTTGGTCCGTATCCATATTCAGCACTTTTGCCTGTAATCAGAGATAAAAATATTTTTAAATCATTTCTGGACAGGAAACTCAAAGTTACTTTTGCTAATGCCTACCCAAGAGTTTTTTTTGACTACATTAAATCTGGTAAGAAAAGACTTAGTGTGACCACTTTAATGTGTCAGATGAATAAAATGAGATTAAGGAAAGCAAATGATGTTAGGAAAGGAACTGCCTTAACTGCCGAAATTACTAATGAAAGGTGGAACCAAAAGCTTGGTTACAAACTGCCCCTTCTTTCGCCGGAAAAAGCTGCTGATAGACTCTTGAAAATTTCTTCGAAAAATAATTTTACGCTTTATGAATATTTTCTTACAGACCACATTGGACATGGTAGATACAGCGATGAATTTGAGCTTTTTTTTAGAACGTTGGATAGATTTTTATATCAAGTGCTTAATAAAATAAATCATGAAACAACGACGTTAATTGTTTGTTCAGATCATGGTAATCTTGAGGATATATCTATAAAATCTCATACATTAAATCCTGCATTAATGATTGCAGCCGGTAGAAAAAGTGACTCGATTTTTAATAAAACGAAAAGTTTAAGCCAAATTAAAAATTCTGTTCTTGATTTAATTGATTAATTGCTAATAATAGAAACAGATTAATATCCTGTTTAATTGAAATTTGTGTTTAATTCCTAACAATAAAAATTGTTTAAAATAGGGGATTAAGATATTTAATGAAGCACTATCCATTCATAAAGTACTCTATTGCATTCATATTAGGAATACTAGGAGCTTTTCTATTTTCATTAAGTCTTAAGTTATCGTTAACATTTTTAAGCTTACTCGTTGTAACGTTATTTATAAATAAATACTTCATTAAACCAGTACTTTCTAAGAAGTTATTTCCACCTTTACTGTTTCTTGCTTTTTTAAGTTTAGGCTCATCAATTTTTATAATACAGAAACTTGATAGAACATATATGCCGGTTGAAATAAAAAATGATCAGAAAATGATTGTTTATGGATCGGTGAGAACGATAGATCTGATAAAGGAAAATGAATTGACATTTACTATTAAAGCTGATTCAGTAAGGGCAGAAAAGCAAAGTAAATGCATAAAATTGGAATTGATTTGCCGGGTTAGAGATAAACAAAATAATCTTCTGAAGTTATATAACAAACTTCTACCGGGATATGATGTTAGAGTTGATGGAATTTTTAGATTTGGTAGGATTAGAAAGAATCCAGGAGAATTTGATTATAATAATTACCTGGCAGCAAAAGGTATTGCTGGTATACTTATCGTAAATGATGCTTATGAAGTAAAAAGAATAAGCTTAGAACATAATGTTCTAACTTCAACAATATTTCTTATCAGGAAGTATATTGATCATGAAATCACATCGTTTCATGATAAACAAACCGCTGCATTATTAAGAGGTTTAATTTTAGCTGATAGAAGCCAAATTGATGAGGATATAAAAACTGATTTCATGAATACAGGAGTAACACATATACTTTCTGTATCCGGACTTCACGTGGGTTATATATTTATAATTTTTACAATCTTGTTTGGCAGGTTTGATATAATACTCCGTAACATTCTCACCTTAATTGGGCTCATATTGTTTATGTGTTTGACAGGTTTCTTTTCATCGGTGTTTAGAGCTGTAGTTATGGCTGCCGTAGTAATACTAAGTCAAATATCAAATCGGTCAACGAATATTTACAATTCATTATCAATTGCCGCTTTTATAGTGTTATTTGTTAATCCAAGTGAATTATTTGATGCTGGTTTTCAGCTATCATTTTTAGCAGTTTTTTCAATCGCCGTCATTTATCCCATAATTGAAAATTTAATTATTGGGCTTAACATTAAATCAAAAATAGTCAAGTACATTTTGCTTTTCCTTGGTGTTTCTTTAAGTGCACAACTTGGAACACTCCCGCTTACGTTCCTATATTTTGGTAAACTTTCACTAGTGTCACTTTTTACTAACTTGTTTGTAATCCCTATCTCGGGATTGATTGTTGGAGTAGGAATTTTTACTACCAGTATAAGTTATGTGTTTCCTTTTATTACTGGTTACTTTGCTGAAGCCAACAATATGCTCACGTTTATTATGTATAAATTTATTTCTACAGCCAGTAGTCTCCATTTCTCTTTTCTGCCAATTCGAAATTTTTCGATATTTGATACACTCATTTTCTATTTAGGTTTCGCACTCATTTTGATTGGAGTAAATCGAATTTCTACAATCAGAGGTAAAATTGTGTATTTATGCTTAATCATTTTTAATATTATTACTTACATACAAATTGATAACAACAATTATTTCGAAAACGAAAAATTGAATTTGCTGGCGATTAGTACTAGCGGTGGAAATTCTACGTTGCTTCAGTTTCCGAATAGACAAACCGTTTTGATTAATGGAGGTACCGCTTCCTTTTACTACGACAATGGTGATAAAGTAATAATTCCTTTACTAAATCTACTTGGGGTTGATACACTGAATTATGCGTTTATTTCTAGTTGTAGTAATTTTAATTACGGAGGATTTATATCGCTAATCAAAAAAGGAAAAATAAAAAATGTGTTCAAGCCGGTTACTAATACTTCAAATTTGGTTGACACTGAAATAGAAAAATTGATTACCAATAACAAAATTCAATTAAGTTATTTTACAACAAAAGAACTAAAATTCGGCAATGCAAGAATTTATCCGATTACAGCTGAATCAAACGAAGAATTGAACAAGGAGAATAAACATAACATCAATACAATTTTTAAGATAATGTACGGCAACTCCGGAATACTTTGGTTGGAATCTGCTGTGCTGGAAAAAGATTTTGTAAATAGTTTAGAACATGAATTGTTATTGAATTCTGAGGTACTAATAATTTCGAATGTCAAGGATAATTCCCAAAATATTAATGAAATAATTAAGCGATTAAAACCCAAAATGTGTTTGATTAGTTTCACCAATCGCAATAAATTTACTAAAGAATATCGAGTGGATTTAAATGGTATCAGAAATTTAGGCTGTGAGGTACACTTAATTCAAGAAGATGGTGCGATTGTTCTTCAATCGGATGGTGAAGATATTAAAAAAGTTGATTGGAATAATAAATTATAAATAAAGGAAATGTATATGACAGTAAATCCTTTGGTTGGCATATTGATGGGGAGTGATTCAGATCTTGAAATTATGAAAGAAGCTTCAGTTGTATTGGATCAATTTGAAATCCCTAATGAACTGAAAATCTTATCTGCACATCGGACTCCAAAAGCAGCCGCAGAATATGCTGAGACAGCCCATGGCAAAGGTATAAAGGTAATAATAGCTGGAGCTGGAGGTGCTGCTCATCTGGCCGGTGTAATAGCTGCATTCTCACCTCTTCCAATTATTGCAGTACCAATAAAATCAAAATCTTTAGAGGGATTGGATTCTCTTCTATCAATGGTGCAAATGCCATCAGGCGTACCGGTTGCTACTGTTGCTATTAATGGCGCTAAAAACGCGGGCATCCTTGCTGCTCAGATACTGGGAACTAGTGATGCTGTCATTCAGAGAAAAATTCTGGATTTCAAAATATCTATGGAAAAAGAAGTTACCGCTAAAAATGAAAAACTGCTTAATCTTAAGAGTCAATCGTAGCTGTTGTTGCAATTAAAATTGAAAAGTATAAATTCTAATGAAAATAATTTGATAATGTTAATTAAAATCTTACGAGAAAAGGAAAAAATATGAGATACTTTATAATTATGCTTGTTTTAAGTTTTATAGTTATTGGCTGCTCAAAAAAAAATGCGGATGATTACTTAAAATCTGCTGAGGACAATCTAAAAAATAATAAAGTTCAGGAAGCAGTAAGTGAATTAGAAGGTTTTATGAGTGAATACGCTGAGCATGAAAAAGCTCCTGAAGTGTTAGCAAAATTAGCATCGGTTTACCAAAACCGAATGATTAAAAATATTCCGGAGCAGGAATCATTGTTAAAAGCGGTTGAGTTTTATAAAAAAGTATTCATGGAATATCCCAAAAGTACACTAGCTCCAACTTCACTGTTTATGTCGGGATTTATTCTTGCTAACGAGCTTAAAAAATTTGATGCTGCCAAAACTCAGTATGAATTATTCCTAGAAAAATTTCCTAAGCATGAATTAGCTGAATCTGCTAGAGAAGAACTGAAAAACTTAGGTCTCTCTCCAGAAGAAATATTAAAAAATAAGACCTCACCAAGTATCTGATGTCAAACTTATCATCAGACTACAAAAAATTCCTCAATCCGGGAATAGTTTCTAAGTTAAAATCTTTGGAATTACGCGCGCGTTTAGTGGTTGAAGGATTTATTGTAGGTCTGCATAAAAGTCCTTATCACGGTTTCAGTGTGGAATTCACTGAGCACCGACCATACATGCAGGGGGATGGACTTAAGGATATTGACTGGAAGATTTTCGGAAAAACAGAAAAATTTTTTATTAAACAATATGAAGAAGAAACCAATTTACGCAGCTATATTTTGCTTGATACAAGCAAGTCAATGGATTTTGCTTCAGCAGGAAATGTGCGAAAAATGGAATACGCAGAAACACTATCAGCTGCACTTGGGTATTTAATGGTTGAACAGAAGGATGCGGTAGGTTTGGCATTGTATGCTGAAAAAATAAAAAAATTTTTACCTCCAAAAGCCACAAAATCATATTTGTTAGAGATTTTTAAGCAGCTTGCTATTATCAAACCTTCAGACCAGACTCATACCGCGGAAGCGCTTAATTCATTGGCCGAAAAAATTAAGCGCAGAGGATTAGTAATTATTATTTCTGATTTTTTTGATGATGTAGAATCGATTATTAAATCGTTAAAACATTTTAGATATAAAAATAACGAAGTAATTGTCTTCCAAATTTTAGATCCAATAGAACGAAGTTTTGCCTTTGGTTCGGATGCAGTATTCAAAGATTTGGAAACCATGGAAGAACTAACAACTCAGCCTTATCAAATTCAAAAAGCCTATGGGGAAGCGATGAACCAATTTATCCAGTCGATTAAACGAGAGTGTATTAACTCGAACATTGAATACAACCTTATTGAGACTTCTATGCCTTATGATAAAGCGCTTTTAAGTTATATACAAAAGCGAAGCAAGCTTAATTAATGTAATTGCATTAATCCTCGTGATTAAAGCGAATCATTTATCTAACAATATTTTTATCTGTTCAAAATACTTCTGCGACAGTTTTTCGGACATTTCAAATGTTTTTGATTCAGTAATTATTCGAATGATTGGTTCTGTATTCGATTTCCTAAAATGTACCCAGTGATCATCGAAGTCTATTCTTAAACCATCGTCAGCATTAACTTTTTCTGTTGCGTATTTGTTTTTTATTTGTTGCATAACTTCATCTGGGTTATTACTGCCTATATCTATTTTCTTTTTTGCGATATAGTATTGTGGGAGCTCTTGCTTCAATTCAAGCAAGGATTTGTTAGTATCTGCCAGGTGTTGAAGGGTTAGGGCAATTCCTGCAAGCGCATCTCGCCCAAAGTGAAGTTCCGGGTAGATTACACCGCCGCTGCCTTCACCTCCAATAATTGCATTTACTTCTTTCATTTTTAATACAACATTTGCTTCGCCAACTGGGGAACGAAAAACTTTGCAGTTAAGACTATTGGCAACGTCATCAACACCTCTGGTAGTTGATAAATTCACCACTACATTGCCTGCTTTTTTTCTAAGCACATATTTTACGATATGTGTAATTGTGTTCTCTTCACCAAAAGGTTTACCATCTTCAGTAATTAAAACTAACCTGTCTACATCCGGGTCTACAACGATTCCCATATCAGCTTTTGATTCAACGACAGCTTTCATAGTTGTGGTGAGGTTTTCAGGCAGTGGTTCGGGCAGTCTTGGGAATATACCGGTTTTTTCACAGTTCATTTCAATTACTTCACATCCAAATTTACGCAGCAGCTCTGGTATAACATATACACCTGCACCATTCACGCAATCTACTAAGACCTTGAATTTCCTTTTACGTATTTTATCCAAATCTACAATTGGTAATTGCATAACTTTTTCAACGTGAATTTTTAAACCTTCTTCAAAACTGGACAGCTTACCAAGTTTTTGCCAATCTGAATAAGTTTTTTGTGAGTGCTCCAAGTTCTCAAGCATTAATTTATTTTCTTCAGGCGTTAGAAATTGACCGGTACTGTTTAATAACTTAAGTGCATTCCATTCATTTGGGTTATGGCTTGCTGAAATAGCAATTCCTCCTTGAGCATTTAAGGTTTTTACCATGTATTGAACTGTTGGTGTTGGGCAAATCCCAATATCTACAACATCTAATCCTTTTGCGATAAGTGTACCAACTAGTATTGACTTGACCATCTCACCAGAGATTCTTGCATCACGTCCGATTATCACTTTACCTTTGCCAACAAAGTCAGCATAAGCAGATGAATACTTCACAATTATTTGCGGTTCTAAACCATTACCAATTAACCCTCTAATTCCTGAAACACTAACCATTAGAGTTGACATTAAACCTCCCAAATTTGCTTTACTAAAATTTACTGTATTAAAATAATCTAAAATGTACTTTAATACATATTGATTAACTGCTAATTAAAACAATTTATTGACATAGTATAACTTGTATAGTATATTCACAGCTAAAATAATCGTCATCTATGAATTTCTACCCAATAATAAATTAAAACTACTCTCTAAATTAATCAGAGGGCTCATTAATGAATAAATTATTTAATGTTTTACTTTTCTTTACATTTGTGGCAATTTTGTGTGTGCCGCAATTATATGGTCAGAGAACAGGGAAAATTGCTGGAGTTGTTTCAGATAAAACTACCGGAGAAGCCATCCCATTCGCTAATATTTTTGTTGATGGTACTAGTCTTGGTGCTGCATCAGACATTGATGGAAATTATGTAATAATTAATGTTCCACCCGGCGTATACCGTATCACTGGTTCTGTTGTTGGATACCAAAAGCAAACAGTAACTGATGTTAGAGTTAATGTTGATTTTACCACAAGGCTAAATTTTCAACTATCAACAGGGGCAGTTGATTTACCCACAATTGTTGTGCAAGGAGAAAGAAATCCACTCATCAGACAAGATTTGACAAACCCTACTGTGGCAATTACTGAAGAAGCAATACAATAACTGCCGGTTGATAAAATTTCGGATGTAATAAGTTTACAAGCGGGAGTTGTTGTTGGTGATGATGGTTCTTTGCATGTTAGGGGCGGCTATGGTAATGAAATTGCCTATACCTTGAATGGTATTTCACTTAATGACCCCTACGGCAATTCACGCTCTATTGGATTAGCTACAAATGCTGTTAAAGAAGTATCTGTTTCAACAGGAACATTTGCTGCCCAATATGGAAATGCATTAAGCGGTGTGGTAAATTATGTAACTAAAGAGGGATCTGACGATTATTCCTTTGGGTTACGCGGTTACATGGGTGATTATATTACTGATCGTACTTCACTCTTTAATAATATTGATGATATAGATCCTTTAAACAGAACAAGGCTGGAAGGTACTTTTGGTGGACCAATACCTGAAATACCAGACGCAAAATTTTATGTGTCCAGTATTTATGAGAAATTTAAAGGTTCGTTATATGGTATAAGGTTATACAACCCTACCGATTCATATCTTTCCCCTGATAATTTTCAAGCAGTGATGCAAGAAGAGGAAGTTCAACTGATCCATACTATTTTAATCCATACAGCCCAAATTCAAATGGATTGCCAACAGGTGATGGATCGCTAATTCCAATGAATACATCTCAGGCATTTAACTTTCAGGGTAATTTGAGTTATAAGTTTAGTCCGCTTTTCAAAATGAAATATGAAGCTGTTTATGATAACGCAGAATCTCAGGCATTTAGTAATTCGTTTAAGTATAATCCTGATGGAAGAGGCACTAGTTACAGTGAAGGATTAATACAATCGTTAGATTTAACTCACACTGTGGATGATAATATATTTTATACTTTGCAATTTTCCTACGGGTATAATGAAAACCAATATTATCTTTATGAAGATATGAATGATCCTCGATATTTACCAAGCTTATATCTCAGAGCGCTTGGAAATACTTTTTATTATACTGGCGGAACAGACAATTATCGTTCATTTAGAAAAACAACAACCCTGGGTGTAAAAGGTGATGTGGTCGCTCAATTATTCAGAATTCACGAAGTAAAAGCAGGCTTTGAGGTACGTAAGCATAAATTAAACTTCGAAGGTTACTCAGTAGAATTCGGCAAGCAAAATCCTGATGGAAGTTTTAATGCAAACTTGTTGAATAATGATTTATTATATGATACAACCTTAGTCTTATTAAGGAGAAAACCAATCGATCAATCTCTCTACACAATTTATGAAAAAGAACCGCTTCAAGCAGCCGCTTACATCCAAGATAAGATAGAATTAGCTTCTACATTTATTGTAAACGCCGGGTTGCGCTATGAGTTATTTGATCCTGCATCAAAGTATAACCCAGAAATTTCGAAAAATTTGATTGATTCTCTAAGCGGGAATATCACAGCTTATAATATTGATTCAAAAATTAAGCATACCTTATCACCTCGATTAAGCATTTCTTATCCAATAACAGATCAAGGTATTATTAGATTTTCTTATGGGCACTTTTATCAAATTGGCTCATTAAGCAGCTTATATACAAATAGTAATTATTATGTTACAAATGTTGGCGAAACTCCTGTTTTTGGAAATGCAAATGTTGAGCCTCAAAAATCTGTTCAGTATGAAATAGGATTACAGCAGCAATTAAGTGAGGATTTGAAGTTAGATGTAACGGGCTTTTACAAGGATGTAAGCAACTTGATTTATACTCAATACATATTTACTGAAACAGGCAGGGCATATCAAATGTTGACAAATCTTGCATACTCCAACGCAAGAGGTGTTACAATATCTCTTTTTAAACGCAGATCGCCTGGGGGATTATTTCAAGCATCCATCGATTATACATTCTCAATCGCTGAAGGTAATAGAACTGAACCAGCTAGCGAATTATTTTTTAGCGAGCAATCTGGCAAACAAACCGAAACATTCTTAGTTCCGTTGGATTTTGATCGTCTTCATGTACTGAATGCAACACTGGCTCTTACTGAACCAAATGACTGGACGGCTGGGTTTGTTTTTAACATGCAAACTGGAACACCTTATACTCCAAGCCTGCCATCAAATTTGGTTAGTATAAATTATATCCAAAATTCTGGTAATCAACCTTTGCAATGGAATGTGAACTTCAAACTTGAAAAATATTTTGATTTAGGGCCTTTAAAAACATCAGTTTTTCTGCAAGTTGAAAATCTCTTTGATACTGAAAATGAACTTTTTGTTTATGCTAGTTCAGGTAGAGCTCTCTCAAATGTAGAACAGGTCCAAAATTCTTTGGAATTCCAAAATCTTAAAACTCGTATAAATCGTGGCGACTCAGGTCTTGTTCCTCTTTCACAAATTGAGAACTATTATTCACAAAGACCTGATCGAGTGAATAGACCCCGTGAAGTTCGTTTGGGCTTTTCACTTTTGTTTAATTAGAGCAATGAGTAAAGGAAAAAAGTAATGAAGAAATTAGTATTATCTCGTTTAGTTATTGCGTTTATTATTATCACAACATCACTTATAGCACAGCAGAATAATGAAAATGTTATTGATATGAAGGGATTATCCCAAGATGATATTATAAGAATATTTGGTGATATTTATAACAATAGAATTCTTTCGAAGCATAATGGTGAACAAAACAAAGAAAAAAATGTAATAATAAGTGGTAACAAGATAACCACCATTCTGTATAATACAGGCTCTATTTGCAGACCGAATATTTTTTCACCTCCCGGAAATATTGCAGATTTGGTTTGGCAGGGTTTGGGATACGGCTACGAATTTGGCCCTCTCGTTACTGGCCAAGTGGCAATACCAAACAACTCTGGCGGTTTTGATAGTGTTATTACCGTTGATGATTCTTTTATCGGAACGACACAAGGTGGTTACTCACCGGATGGAACCCAAAAGTGGGGTTGGCTCCCAAAATCCGGTTATGCCGATCCCGATCAGGATGAAATCGCTAGGTTGAATGCACCAGATAAAAATGGGGATGGAAAACCTGATTCATGGCCGGATAGATGGTACTCGCCCGAAGCCGGAAAATATGTTTGGCCGGCATTTTTAGGTGATCAGGCCACAGCACCAGACGAAGAAGTTTACTATGTGCTGGATGATTATACAAATAAAACTAAATATGTATCATTTGGTAATCCCAGCGCGGAGTACTATCCTTTCCCGAGTGATTCTACCAAGCGGGGACTAGGATTGGATGCCGAAGTACGGGTTCTTCAGTTTAATAACGCGCTTGCAGAAGATATTATGTTTCTTGTATACCGTATTACTAACGCTAGTGAAAAATCTCTTCCCAGATTGTATATGGGAATGCACGGTGATCCACACGTTGGTGGTTATACCGATTATAGTGATGATAAGGCTTTCTTTATTCCACCTACTGGAACTTTAGCGGACCCTTATGCTCAAAGAGCAAGAAGTATGGTTTATGCATGGGACGAGGACATGAGCGGAATGAGCGGTTTGCCAGCCGGCTATTTCGGTTGGAAGTTTTTGGAATCTCCTTCACAAAATACTGATGGTCTGGATAATGATGATGATGGTATAATTGACGATAGTCCATTCAACAGCAAAGGATTTTATATTGATGGTGTTAACAACCCGTTAACTTTTGGAATTGCTGATTTGGATAAATATCGTGCTGTTTATGGCGAACCTAAAAAACGTTGGTCGGGTGATGAAGACGGTGATTGGGATATTCTGAAGAATGACATTGGTATAGATGGTATTCCTAAAGAATCACCAAATTATCCGGGTGCTGATTATGGTGAGGGCGATGGATTTCCTTCGCAAGGCTGGTACTTGGATGCTAACAATAATGACAAATATGATGCTGGAGAAATTATTTCTGATGAAAGATTTCCAGGGTATAAATGGGCAGGTTCAGAACCTAATTTCGGCCTAAGAGATATTACCGAATCAGATCAGCTTGGACTTACAAGTTTTCATGCGGCAACATATACATCATCTTTGCCAAATGTTCCCAAAAACACTACATTGATGTGGGAATGGCTGTCGTCCGAAACGATTGATCCTAACCAGGAATTATTACAGAGTGCTGGTGATAACATATTTAATTTTGGAACGGGTCCATTATCCTTGCAGCCAGGAGAAACACAACGGTTCTCAATGGCAATACTATTTGGTCAGAACCTTGATGATTTACTTTTAAATGCTGAGACCTCATTCAGAGTACTTGAATCGGATTATTTATTTGCAAAACCACCAGAAAAACCAAAAGTTGTCGCCGTTCCGGGTGATGGAAAAGTGACTTTGTATTGGGATACAAAATCAGAACAATCTTTTGATCCATTTACTAGAGTATTCGATTTTCAAGGCTATAAAATTTATCGCAGCCAAGATTACACTTTTTCAGATATTTATACTATTACCGATGCTAATGGAGTTCCTTTTATCGGTCAGGCTCTTAGAGATAAAAATGGTAAACTTGCACAGTTTGATTTAATTGACTCATTAAGCGGATTCCATCCTACGGAATACCTGGGCCGCGGTATCAAATACAATTTAGGTACAAATACTGGGTTGGTTCACGAATATGTAGATGAAACAGTTAAAAATGGTATAAAATATTTTTATGCCATAGTAGGTTATGATGGAGGTTCAATTGAGTTCTCTATTCCACCAACTGAATGTCAGGCTGTAATTCAAAAAGATCCTATTACAAGTGAATTATCCTTCGATCAAAACACAGTTGAAGTAACTCCAGGACCACTGCCTTTAGGTATTAAAAACGCAGAAGCTGGTATTGCAGGAAAACCAACAAAAATTTCTGGGAATTCCACCGGGGAGATTACTGTTAAAGTTCTCAACGATCTTGCTGTTGAACAAAAATTATTTAAGCTGGAATTTACCAGCGCTAATAGTTACCGGCTGTTAGATTCGACTGGAATTTCTGATAAAATTATCTCAAAGGATACTGTTTACGTTGCTTTGTCACACGAAAATATTCAAGAAGGCAGTTTTGAGTTGTATGATCAAGGTAACAATGTAGTTAGCCCATCTAAATATACGGTTAACTATAGTGCTGGAAAAATTAAAGGAAATTTAACTGGCGATTTACCCTCATCACAACCATTTACCGCTAAATACAGATACTTTCCGATTCCAGCCAGCGATTTACTTAACGGAGAGGACGGAAATCCATCTTTTAATGGGCTTCGACTTTATGTTACTAATGATTCTCTTTCAATTGATTATAAGAACTCTGGATTCATAAATTCTTCAACTAATTTAAACGATACTATTTTCTATCCACCAACTGCTGGAAATCCAAAAGTAAAATATCGAGCAGATTGGGAGCTGAGATGGACTGGATTTGATACAACTGCCACAGGGCAATGGGTAACTCCTGGCGACACAGCCCAAACAAATTTGGGAAGTGTTAAAGTAGTCTGTCCATTTAAACTAGTAAATACAACTACTAACGAAACCGGCAAATTTATTTTGTTTGTTACCACCGGTACCCAGAATTTTTCTCGTTGGAAGGTTTCTCAGCCAGTGATTATACGACCACAGAATGCAACCGGCTCAACTACAAGTTATGAAGTAAGATTTTCCTTACCTACTGATTCTTTAGCTATCCCAATTTATCCTAAAGCCGGGGATGTATATGCGGTTAAAACTTCAAAGCCATTCCAAGCTGGTGATACATATGTATTCAATTCAACGGATATAAAATTTGAATCGAGTGATGCTTCAGCCAGCTTAGGTAATATCTATGTAGTTCCAAACCCCTATGTTGCATACAGCTCTTCAGAACAACCAGGAAGAAGTTCAACATTAAGAGGTGATCGCGATTTGCAATTTATGAATTTGCCGCCTAAGTGTACAATTAGAATATATACACTTATGGGCGAGTTAGTTCAAACAATCGAGAAGGATGATCTTACTAGCTCTGCTCATTGGGATCTTCTAAGCAATGAAGGACAAAGAATCGCATATGGTATCTACATCTACCACGTAGATGCTCCCAATGTTGGTGAATACATTGGAAGAATTGCTGTTATAAAATAACAAAATATTTAAGGTGAAAATTATTTGAATTATAAATAGGAATTTAAAATGACAAAAAAGATATTTTACCCTTTGTTCACCTTGACCCTAATGTTGTATTTTGGGCAGGCAAATGCTCAGCTAGATAGAAGTACTTCCAAAGTTGGTACTACAGCTGCGCAGTTCCTTAAAATTGGCGCCGGTGCTCGCGCAATCGGAATGGGCGGGACTTACACTGCTGTTAGTAACGATATCTACTCGATTTACTATAATCC
>JACAFC010000236.1 GCA_013388515.1 Ignavibacteriaceae bacterium
CTGCATAAGAGGTTATTGCAAAGTAATACGGTTTACCTTTAACAAGATTACTTCCAGTAAATGGATCGGATGTAATTCTCAATCTTATTCTGCCAGTTTCCTCGTTTGCATAAGAAGCATAATCCAATTTATTAGAACTTGCAGGATACAGCATTTCAATACCGCCAGTGTTAGGATTTTCTTTATACAAATTATTAATAAAGTCATCTAACTGATAAGTTGCGATAAGCTTTTTATTTTCTTGTCCGCTAATCAGGTCTGCAGTAGAATTGGACTTGAAAGCGAAAACGTTGTAACCCTTAAATTTAATATCATAGGTATCAGTTTTTCTACTATAGCCAACTTGATCTTTTGTATTCCATTGAATATCAATAAAATCTTCACCTGAACTTGTTGCAGCAACAACTGAAGGTGGAGATGAAGGTGCAATAAAATTATTATCAAATATGTTTTGAGCACCGTCATCAATTTTCTTAGCTACAGCTACTGAATTGATAGCATCTGTTCCTTGACCAAAAACATAGGCTACGACGATCTCCTTTTCATCACCCTTTGCTAATGTAAAAGGACCAGTGTTTGACATCATTCTGTAATCACCTTCAAGTGTGTTTATCCAGCCTGTGTTGGCAACCGGATCACCAGAAAACCAAAATCGTGGGTCAATAGAATTACAATCAACCCCGCCTCTCACTTCACCAAATGAAAAGCTGCAAGGATTTGGAGCATCTCCATTTTTAGTTAATCCAATTGTATATCTGCGTGCTTCGGTTGCATTATTTGGATCACTGATAACCGGATCACCATTCTTGTACATTACAAAAGATGATAGACCAAGATTTTTTGCACCAGGATAACTTTTAATACCCTTAATTTGTCCTCTTACGCTGTAAGCCGTGTCTAATGGAATATCTATACCCTCATCATAAACGCCATTAGAATTGGCATCAGTAAAGGTTTCATTAGGAATGTATGAAATTGGTCCTTGGAAAAAGTCGATAAGAAATGCTGGTGGTTGTGTACCATAAGCAGCATGCTCATCTGGACCATTATTGTATACGAAACCAGAATTTCGTGGAACATCACATCCTAGGAAATCGTCAGATGCATTTCCGATGTCAGGATCTGCCCATACACCAAAATAGCAATCGGTTAACTCATTTGGTTCGCCTGAATTTCCAAGTCCAACATATTTAAATCTGTAGCGTACAAAAATGATGTTTCCGATGGCTCCTGCTGAAGCAAATGCAAAAACAGTTTGACGAACTTCAATACCTAAAGGAGCAATAGTATTCCATCTTCGTTGAGGAGTTGGTAAACCATCCCAGTAAACACACCAAACAGTTTCATCGCCGATAAGATCAGGTCTATCTTCATCAGCATCCCATGCACCATTACCATTTTTATCAATAGGAGAGTAAGTTCCGTCGTTGTCTCCATCATAATAATCGGCACCTAAAGCAACAGCATCAACCCAATCAATCCAGCTTTGGCTAAAGGGTTCATCGGAGGCTTTCAACACATAAAGTTGAGCTCGAGGATCAGTTTGCCCATTGGCCACATCACCAGCAACATAATCTTGAACTAGTGTAGCAGGAGCAACTGCATTTGCAAACATAGTACCATTTGCTAAACCGCTTAAAAAGAATCCACCGGCGAAAAGTGCAACATCACCGGCAAATTTTCCACCAGAGCCGCTTATAATTGGATTTGGATCCAATATATTAACCTCAGCTAAAGCCCCAGCACGATTCATAGGTAAGTTTACATTATTTATGAATAGTCTGTAAGCATCTCCAGCTTTACCAGATTGAACTTTGCTAAGTTGAGAGCCAGACTGTTTATTAACTTTTGTACTTTTAATATCGTCGCCTCCAAACACAGTTGTTGATATAAATAGAAATAAAACAACAACCGAAAGGAGTTTTGAAATTATTTTTATTCTCATTTTTTTGCCCTATTCTTTTTCAAATATTTTCAGAATTATTAGAGAGGTAATGTTGAAAAATTTATCTTCAATCCCAACCTAATAGTCCTAGGAATTCCAAAATTGGCTGGATTTCTTTCATAGCTTTGATAATCTTGAGCATAACCTTCTCCTACGTTAGCTATAATTGCTTTGCCTTCTTCTGTATTTAACCAACCAGTTGTGTACGGACTACCGGTTGATCGATAAACTGCAACTATGTTGTCGGCATCAAATAGATTTTCAACCCATACATAGGGAGAGATTCTGAAATTTTCGAACATAAAAGATTTCTCAATTTTCAAATCAACTCTAAAGGAACTTGGACCATATTGTGAGTTTACATATCCTTTAGTTTGTGAAATGATTCCATTATCACCAATTAAGTTCCATTTATCCATTGGAGTGTATGGTCTTCCGCTGTTATATGAGAAAAGGAAATTAGCGTTGAATAATTCTAAGAATCCCAATTCACCTTGTGGCACAAAGAAATCCACATTAATTACTGCAGTATGTCTTTGATCAAAGTTTAATGGGGCTATAACTTTTGGCGCAAGTCTATCATTATTTCTGAATACAGCAGTTGCACTTGAACTAGTTGATGAACCAGTACCCTCTGCAACAGAATAAGTGTACTGTGCTGAGAGACTAAGATAGTTTAGCCGGCTTATATCAAACGAGAAAGCCAAACCTTTTGTAGTTCCAAAGTCTGTATTCTGGCTGTAGTAAGCATTAAGTATTTGTCCGCCATCTGTTCTCCGCCATTGAGCATTTGCATCATTAACTAATCCTCTAATATTCTTGTAAAATAAAGTGATATTTAATGCTGCAGTACTTCCAAGAACTTGTCTGAAACCTACTTCGTACTGAGTTGTTTCCTCACTATTCAAACCACCATTTTGCGATCCTTGAGGTTCGAATGATAACCAATCCTCATAGTCGTAAGGACCAGCGTACATATCATTCAATTCAGGTAGTTGAATGAACTTGCCGTATTGTGCATGAAATACGGTTGATTGTGTAACAGGGAATCCTAAACCAAGTCTTGGTGAGAATTTCAATTCTGCTTTTTTCAATTCAAAATCTTCGTTATCCCATCCATTAGGATTTAAACCTCCAGCAAATGGAAGAGAAGGATTTTTAAATTGATAAGACTTTACATCGAAATAGTCCATTCTAATACCGGCATTAATTACGATGTCTTCCAACTCGAAACGATCTTGAATGTATGCATAAGCAATAAGCGGGTTTCTTGGCCGCTGCAGTAAATAAGGAAAGTTCGGATCTTCGCTTGTATAATCTAAGCCAATTTTGTTTTTACCTGTAACATCATAACCGTAAACAAAAGGAGTCAAATTAGCAAATTTCTGTTCTTCAGTTAATGAAGATGATTGTGAAATTAATAATTGGGGATATATTCCGTACCCACGGACTAAAGTATATGCTAACCCGCCACCGAGTTCTAATAAATGATTTTCGACTTGTGAAGTAAAATCGAAATCGGCTGTGTATGCATCATTTTCTCTGTGTTGGTACAATCCAGTGCTATAACCATAAGGTCTGAAAACACCAAATTCGTCTGTAGTACGTGTTCGTTGACCATTACCAAGCAGTGTAACGCCAAGCTCATTTGCCCATCGAGCACTATCTCCATAAGCGTATAAATCTTGTTTAAAGAAAGGATTATATCTCTCATAGTCAAAAGCTCTATAGCCCAAATTTAAGTTCCAATATGTTGAACCGCTTACCGTTTGCGATATTTTTGTGCTCAACGAAAGATTCTCTTCTGTAAACTCATCAAAGAATTTTGATGAATTCTTAACTAGACGAAAATCAAATACTTTAGCCAATCGGCTGTTATAAATTCCGCCAAAATTTAAAGTAAAATCGCCTAATCGATGGTTGGTTTTTCCACTAAATCTCCACACTGATGCAGCATTGTTCGGCAATACATCATACTTTTTATTGATTGATGGAAATACCAAATCAATTGCGCTTCTGTCAGCATCTTTATACCAGCCGCGTTCGGCAGATAGAAAAATTGTATGTTCTGGGATATCTGGAATTATTGGTCCACTAATAGTAGCAGAGTATTCGTTGAAACCATACTTATCAGGGAATGTTTCGGTTAAAGAAGATGCAACTACATCAGCTAAAATATTATAATTAGGTTTACCAGATTTTGTGGTAACATTTATGATACCCGATTGAGCTTGCCCATACTTGGCTTCATATCCGCCAACCTGAAATGAAATTTGTTCTATTGCTGCATTGCTAACTTGTGTAACCGTACCTCTATTGTAAAGGTTGTTTTGAGGTACACCATCAACAATGTAAAGAACTTCGCTTCCGCGGCCGCCTCTAATATTTATGGTTGCATTACCTTCAACACCACCGCTGCCTTCTTGAATTACAACGCCTGATTGAAGTGAAGCAATGTTTTGAACTCCTTTTACAGGTATTCTGGATATCTGATCAGAATCAATAACTTTCACAGTGTTTGTTGCTTTTTCTTCAAAGAACTTTTTATCCTGCACAACTATTTCAGGCAGTGTAAAATCTGTTGAAAGTTCAACATTTAATTCATAAGTAATACCGGCAACAATTCTAACTTCCTTAATTGTTTTAGGAGCATAACCTACATAACTAACCCTAACATCATATGTACCGGGAGTAATATTAAGAACAAAATACTCCCCATCTACATTAGTTGCAGCGCCTTGATCAGTATTCATGATTACAATATTAGCACCAATTAAGGCTTCACGAGTGCCGGCATCAACTACTTTACCACTTAGTTTTCCAACACCGGTTTGAGCAAAGCCGGGAGAGACAATTATTAGCAATAAGAGAATGCTAAAAATTCTAATAGTAAAATTTTTCATCTTTTCTCCACCAAGTTTTTAATAATAACTTTTAATTTTGGTTCTCAAAATATCATTTCGAAAATGAAAGTAAAAGGTAAGAAAAACTTAAATAGTTGTCCGAGTTTGAGCAGTATTCGAAATGATCAGCTAAAAACTTTTGAAAAACCGAATAAAACATAACAAATCAGTTTAGAACAATTTTATTTAAATCAAAAAAGGGCGGATTACCTTTTTCAAGATCATCCGCCCGCTAATTACATCACCAAGAACCGGATTACTTCATTAGGATCATCTTTTTGGATGCAGTATAATTACCTGCTTTAATAGTATAGAGGTAAACACCGCTGCTCAATTTTGAAGCATCGTAATTAACTTCATAAGAACCTGAAACTAATTCTTGATTCAAAATTTCTCCAACTTTTTCACCAAGCAAATTATATATTGCTAGATTTACCATTCCTGCTTCAGGAATTGAAAATCTGATAATTGTTGCTGGGTTGAATGGGTTTGGATAATTTTGTTCAAGGGAGAATGTATTAACTACACCACCGTTGAATTCTCTAATTGAAGTAACTGGACCAGTTTCTTCAGGTTTCTCACCGTTAGTCCAAACATCCTGAGGCATGTCAAACGGACTTGTGAATGTTCTTGCTGATGGTTGAGCAACAAAACGAACTCTAGCCTCGCCCTGGCTTCCATCTTCTTGTACGAAAGTACCAGCATGAACATAAGCATATTGATATAAGAAACCATTAAATGATGGACCATTAAGTGTTAATGTTCCGGTATATATCATATCAGAGTTAGGATCGGTGAGGCTAAGAATTCTAGTTTCCATACCCCATGGCAATCCGTTTACTGAATAGAACATTGGATGTCGAGGTATCCAATAAACAGTATCGGTAGCTGGAACGAAAGGTATAGCACCAGATGTTGCAGGTGACATATCAACACTAAAGTTAACCTGAACAGTGGTTCCAACTGGAATTACCCAATCTGTATGAATACCGTCAAAATACTTAACTTCTATTTCTTGGTTAGGAATACCTTCGAAAGTTACAGGGCGATTTCTGTCGCTATTTGAAGTTGGTTCGCCAAGGTAAACTTCCCATCCGGTATTTGCATAAGGTGTACTGCCTGCGCCATTTTTAATATAATATTTGTAGAATTGATTTGAACCAACTACATTCTGAACAAATGGAACATTTAAATACCAAGAATTAGGATTACTTGGGTCTTGGTTCATAAGAGATTTGTCTGGTTCAGAATCATTCCATCCGTTAAAGCCTCCTCGCAATTGAACAGAGTCGACATTAGGATTGAATACACCTAATTCGTTAGCAACACTCATGTTAACTTCAAAGAATATGTTACCATCGGCAAGTGTTACATTTGGATCTTCATCATTCCAGAACTTTGAAATTGTTTGATCACCATCCACAATCCAGGTCTCTCTATTTGAACTTGGAGTTGGGAAGTTGTTTTCCCAGCTTCCGGAGGAAGCAGCACCTGTGCTGTGAATAAATTTATAATGGATTAATTGACCTGAGTTAATTGGAGTTGTTACAGTATAAACAGAATCGCTGTTTGGATCTGTCATTTCAATTGCGCTAGTACCCCAATCGGTAAAGTCACCGGCAACATAAACTTTCCTTGATAGGAAATCGGGATTTGCTTTTGCCGGCAATGTCATATCTATTTCAAAAGTAACGTTAGTTGGAGCGCCTGTAGGCATAGCTTCATTATTAAAATAAACCGGCGCAAGAACTGTGTTAGCTCCAGGAGCTACTATAGATCTATTTGGTTGTCCGCCAAGTTCATCTTTACCTTCCCATCCTAAACCGATGTTATACTTATATTCATAAGTTTGTCCAGGTGTTAGGGTGATAGTCTTGCTGTAAATAGAGTCGCCATCAACATCAGACATAACCTTATCGGTGTTTGCTGGTGGTTCATTCAACCAGTTATTAAATGCGCCAGGAATAGTTACAACATCTGTAGCTGGTTTGAAGAATCCTTTTTTAGCTTGTACTCTCATGTCAACTTGGAAAGTAATATCAACACTTGTAGGAGCAGCCGGTAGAGGAAGTGTTAATCTTTCATAATTCCAAGATGAATTATTGCTGGCTTCATTAGAGTAATCTGGGCTAGTAGCTGCAAATAAACTTGTTCCAGGAATAGCGTCAATCATATATAAGAAATCAACATGCATTGAATCAGTTGTTAATTCCATATAGTTATTTGGCGAAGGATATGACTCTTGAACTAATTTAGCACTTTGATTCGGTAATAATTCAGGAGCAGAGAAATTATGACCACCATCTCCGGAAACTGCATAGTATAAGTCGGTGTAGTGAACAGGATATGCACTAGTAGCAGTAGGAGTCCATGTGTTAATAATACCGGTTCCAGGTGTACCAGCATATTCCGGACCTTGCCATAATACTACTACTTTAGAACCATCTTTGCTAATGGTTGGAACAACATATGAGTTTCCTAAACCATTACCGGGACGATTGTAACCATTACCGGCATTTGCTGTATCATAATCAACTTCAACAGCTTCGCTAGTTAGAGCAATCCAATTTTTATCACGGCTGTTCCAGTATAGTGCTGGGAAACCAAATGATGTATCGGTAGCTGTAATTCTGTAACCATAACCATTAACACCTACGTGAACAACACCATTGTCATCAACTACGAAATTAACTTGCCCAAAGTTTTCAAAAATTGGTAAATAACCAGTTCTATTAAATACTGGTGTTAAACCGTCTCTGCCCAATAACTCAAATGTCCAAGTAGCACCGCCGTCACTAGAATAATTCATACCAATAAAATCAGTTGAATCTGGGTGAGCACCACCAGGGCCGCCATTACCTGCACCGCCAGAGAGTCCTGTCCACATTCCAACATGAGCAAGATACTGACCATTTGGTGAGGCTTTTAGAATATACTCAGAGTTATAGTCTGTTATATAATAACCAGATGGATCAAAAAATACACCGGTAGATGTAAAAGTTGTTTGATCGGTAGACTTGAAAAGTTCACCGTTTGTGTTTGTTAAATAAACATCGCCATTATCTTTATAGACAAATGAAGGAAAATTACCAGCAATTGATTGTGCTGCATTGAAGGTTGGAGTTAAACTGGTCATATCTGTTGAAGAAAACCATGAATTTCCACCTGCGTGATAAAACACTATTCCTTTATTTGCCCACGGACCAACTTCACCTACTTGTAATGTTCCCCAGCCAGCAGATGCATGTGCAGCTGTGAAATCTGTAAAACCATCGGTTCGGTTGCCAACAATCATTTTAACTTGCCTGTTGGTAGCATCGAATCTCTGCATTGCAGTCGCAACAAGATCTTTATTCCCATCACCAGTAAAGTCATACATATAAACCATGTTAGGAATAGAGTTGTTACCAGCGTAATCATAGTCTGTAAATAAAAGTTGATCGCCGGTAGGTTTTAGAAGATTTCCGGAGGAAGTACTAGAACTATTGACCTCAGTAACCGAATTTGGGTCAATTTTAATAGCTCTTTGCTCGTTTTTTTGGGATAAGCTAACCCCGGTAATAAAGAGCAATAGAGCCAAAATAGTGAAGGATTTTTTCAGCATAGTGTACTCCTATGTTTATTGATTAGGTTTGAATTAGTTAGGAATTTCTTAAAAATGACCTCCAAGAACGAAAAATGTGGATTTTCCACTTTTATTATTAAAAGACGGCTAAAATTACCACCTACCTCATTGATTGTCAAGTTTTTTTCAAACCTTTTTACCTAATCTAAATTAAGCAGATACCATTTATTGTCAAGATAAATTTTTACCACTCGTTTTATATTCGTACCGAATGAACCTTAGTAACGCCATTTATCATTGATATTTTCGATAGCACTTTTTCATCAATTTGGTTGTCAACATTCATTACGCTGAGTGCCTCCTTTCCTTCTTCCAAACGCCCAAGCGAGAGGCCAGCGATGTTAATTTTTGCATCAGAAAGAATTTGTCCAACAGCAGCTAACATTCCCGGTTTATCTATATTAGTGTAGAAAAGAAGATAACCTTCTGGTTTAACTTCAAGAAAGTAATCGTCAATTCTTACTATTCTTATTTCGTTGTTTCCAAACACTGTCCCGGCAAAATATTTTCTTTCGGAATCCGTTAGGAATTCAACAGATAATAGATTTAAATAATTTGAATTTTCTTCTGAATTAGTTTCATTGACTTTCACTCCCATTTCTTTGGCAAGTATTTTTGAATTCACAATGTTTACATGCTCGGTAAGTAATGTGGAGAGCAATCCTTTTAAAACTGCTGAGGATAAAACTGAACTGGAAGATTGCAGCATTTCACCACTAAAGTATATATTAATCTGTTTTAGGGGATAACGAATCATCTGGGCATAAATCTTCCCAATATTCTCAGCTAAAGTTACATATGGAAGTATTTCTTTCTTGGAGAGTGCTTCAAGCCCAACAGCATTTACAACACCATACATTTTTTTACTTTCAAAAAACTCATGAATTTGTTCTGCAATTTGAACAGCTACTTTTTCTTGGGCTTCTTCAGTTGAGGCACCGAGATGCGGCGTACAAATAACTTTGGGGTGATTAAAAATCCTCTGCGAAAAATCGGGAGGTTCTTTTTCAAACACATCTAAAGCAGCTGCAGATACCTTACCAAAATCAAGCGCATCAACAAGTTCCTCCTCGTTAATTATTCCACCCCTTGCACAATTAATTATTTTGACGCCTTGTTTACATTTTTTCAAGTTTTCTGATGAAATTAAATATTTTGTTTCAGCAGAAAGTGGAACATGCAGTGTGATTATATCTGAGGTAGCAAATAATGAGTCGAGGTCCTTAAGTTCAATACCATATTTTGATGCAGTTTCAGATGAAAGAAGCGGATCATATCCAATTATCTTCATACCAAAAGCTTTTGATCTGGTTGCTACTTCTCGGCCAATTTTCCCCAAACCTATTACCCCAAGTACTTTGCCCGATAATTCAGTACCCTGATACTTTTTGCGCTCCCATTTGTGTTCGCGGATTGACATATTTGCCTGCGGAACATTCCGGCACATTGATAACATTAAAGCCATAGTATGTTCGGCTGCAGAAATAGTATTACCACCCGGAGTGTTCATTACAATAATACCATGACGTGTTGATGTTTCAACATCAATATTATCGACGCCTGTTCCTGCACGTCCAATTATTTCCATGCTGCTCATCTTGGAAATCATGGCAGCATTAACCTTTGTTTCGCTTCTTACAATTAGAGCGTTGTATTCACCTATCTCAGTGCTAATTTGCTCAGGTGTCATTCCAGGTTTATAAAGTACACTATAACCATAGCTTTGCAAAATTGAGATGCAGTTTTTATCAATTGGATCAGAGATTAATATTTTTTTCATAAAACACTCTCAAACATTTTGGGAAATTTTTATTCCATAAAATTAAGGTGATGTTAGAATAGAAATTTATTAAAAATCGCGATGTCAGGTTAATTCAAAGGAATGACCCCAACATTTTAATTAATAATTTAAATTGCTGCCTTGAGCTTTTGTAAAATGTGAGGTTTAGGAACTGCACCTACAATGGTATCTACAACTTTACCATTTTTAAAGATGAGTAACGTAGGAATGCTTCTAACTCCGTACTTTATTGCTGATTGCTGATTGTCGTCAACATCAAGTTTGCCTATTTTAACCTTTCCATCGTATTCATTTGCTAATTCTTCCACAATAGGTGCTATTGCTTTGCAAGGGCCGCACCATGTAGCCCAAAAATCTATGAGCACAGGAAGTTCAGATTTTATCACTTCAGTTTCAAAATTTGCATCTGTAATTGTAACAGGTTTCATTAATATTCCTTTAATATTTATTTAAGATTTTATTTGTTCACCTTGTCCAACATAATTTACTATATCTTCTCCCCCATCGGCATTTATTATTCCGCCGGAAATCCACTCAGCACCATCTTGGCAAAGAATTGAAATTACCTTAGCAACATCCTCCGGTGTAGTTAATCTATTGCGTGGATTTTTTCGTTTAGCAACTTCAACCATTGCGGAGTTACCTGGAATTTTTCTTAGTGCAGGCGTATCTGTAACACCTGCCATAATTGCATTTACAGATGCATTCAGATGTCCCAACTCAACCGTTAATTGACGAACATGAGATTCAAGAGCAGCTTTTGCTGCGGACACAGCTCCATAGTAAGGAATTGCAGAGTGACTTCCCGAGCTTGTCATTGCAAAAATTCTTGCCCGCTGAGCAAGTAAATTATTAGCAGCTAAATCTTGAACCCAATACACCAGCGAATGTGCCATTACATCTAATGTCATTTCCATTTGTGCTTTTGTAATAGCCTGTTCGCCATCCTTAGCAATAAATCCTTTAAGGGTACCAAATGCCAGCGAGTGCATAACAACCTTGATTACCGGTTTTCCATGAGATAACAATTTTAGTTCGTTGATAACTTCTTTTCTTTTACTCTCATCTGCAGCATTACCATTGAAAAATAATTGTTTAGATCCAACAGATTTTATTTCTGATATAATCCGCTCTACATTGTGCATTGTTGCTTGGCGATCAAGATGTACCCCGATGATGTTAAATCCATCTCTTGAAAGTTTTAGAGCAGCAGCTTCTCCAAAACCTGAGGAAGCACCAAGGATTAATGCCCAATAGTTTTGATTCTCTTTTTGTTTCATAAAATGAAGTATTAGTTATTAAATTGGTTTTTTGTGGATGAAATTATACAAAATTGAACCAAGTTATCCAATTGATTTGTTTTATTTCTTGTGATGAGGTTTTGTAACATAATTTTATTGTCTATAAAGTGCTATACGATCACCTTTAATAATTTTTATTAACATTTAATTCAACTCTTATTTTAAATTGAATAAGATCGAATCCTCACCTAAAAGATTAATTATGGAAGTTATTAATTCATCAGAAATTTTTACTCTCAAATCCTTTAGGAAATAAATATGCGGATTTCGCCCATTTACCCCATTGAACAAATGTACAAATACCGGAATATTACCAGAGTATTTTACTAAAATCTTTTTTAGCGATGATATTACTTCAGGTGAGTGCCTTTCCGGATCGATGAAGATTTTAACACTTCCGAATATTTTTTCTCGAACTTCAGATGGAGAGTATGCTTCTTCAATTTGTAATTTAATAGAATCTCCACTGCTTTCAGGTTTTCCAATTATGAAGATACATTCCTCCGCACCTACAATTTTTTGGTATTTGTCATAGGTTTTTGAAAACATGATTGCTTCACATGATCCAGTGAAATCATCAATTGTGAAGAAAGCCATGTTTTTACCTGATTTATCGATTTTAGTTTTTAAACCGGTTATTACTCCACCAACTCGAACTATGTCCATATTTTCTAGTTGTTCGGTTTCTCCAAGATGGATACTTGCAAAAGATTTATACTCAAGATCAAATTTTCGCAAGGGGTGCTCGGAGACATAGAATCCAATTACCTCTCGTTCTTTTGCAAGTTGGAACTTTTGATCCCAGGCTTTGCAAGGCTGAAGTTTTGGTTCAACTGTTTTTACTTCTTCACTGCTGCCGAAAAGGCTATTTTCTTCGGAGAGTTTTGAATTCTTCAATTTGTTAGCATGCGACAGAGCAAGTTCGATTGCATTATTAAGTGATGCTCTATCTGAATTAATTGAATCGAATGCACCCGCAAATATTAGGCTTTCAATAGATCGTTTATTTACTATTCTTGTATCAACATTTTCACAAAAATCAAAAATAGTATTAAAATTCCTTTTTAAACGGGTTTTACTCTTGATAATTTCTTCTACAGCACTAACCCCTACATTCTTAATTGAAGATAATCCAAATTTTATTTTCCCATTTTCAACATCAAAATAAACAGATGGATTGTTAACATCTGGAGGAAGAACTTGAATTTTAAGTTTACGGCAGTCTTCAAGAAATGTAGTTACCTTGTTAATATCATCAAACTCATTTTTCAAATTGGCTGCAAGAAACTCAGGTGTATAATGCGCTTTTAGGTAAGCTGTCTGATAAGCAAGCAAACTATATGCAACCGAATGGCTTTTATTGAAACCATAGTTCGCAAACTTATCTATTGATTCAAAAATCTCTTCAGCAACCTTTTTAGGAATATTATTTGCTCTCGCACCATCAATGAATTTTTCTTTTTGCTGTTTCATTGCAGCTAAATCTTTTTTACCCATAGCTCGGCGAAGAATATCCGCTTCTGCTAAACTCATCCCTCCCACTCTGTTTGCAATTTGGATTACTTGTTCCTGATATACTATAACACCATAAGTTTCTTTTAATATGTTCTCAAGAATTGGATGTTGATATACAACATTTTTAACACCTTGTTTCCTGTCTATAAAATCATCAATAAAATCCATAGGTCCGGGTCGATAAAGTGCATTCATTGCTGAGAGGTCATTAATACTTGTAGGTTTTAGCTTTTTCAAATACTCTCGCATTGGTGCAGATTCAAATTGGAATATTCCTGTTGTTTGACCTTTCCAAAACAGTTGATATGTTTTGTCATCGTCTAACGGAATTTTTTCAATTTCAATATTAACACCGTGAGTTTTTTGAACAAGAGATATTGTATCTCTAATGATTGTCAAAGTTCTCAGTCCTAAAAAGTCCATTTTCAACAAGCCGGCATATTCAAGATCTTTCATGTTAAATTGGGTAACTATATCCGATTGTGAAACTGCATTTGCTAATGGGACATAATCACTTACCTCACCGGGTGTTATAACAATACCGGCTGCATGCTTCGAAGAATTTCTATTCATTCCTTCCAAAACTTTTGCATACTTTATTAAAGCTCTAATTTCCGGCTCTTTAGAATCTTTAACCCATTTTAACTCAGGGACTTCATTCAGTGCTTGGTCTATGGTAAAAACCTTCCCGAATTTAGAAGGAATCCACTTAGTAATTTTATTTACAGTGGGAATAGGAATTTTTAGTACTCTAGCAACATCTCTAATAACCGCTTTTGAAGATAAACGATTGAAAGTTATAATCTGACTAACCGAATTAGTTCCGTACTTTTGCCGAACGTACTCAATTATATCGCCACGCTTGTCGTCAGCAAAATCAACATCAATGTCAGGCATTGATTTTCGCGCAGGATTTAAAAACCGTTCAAAAAGAAGACTGTATTTTAGCGGATCAATTTCTGTGATTCCTAAAGTGAATGCAACTAAACTGCCAGCAACACTTCCTCTTCCTGGACCCACGGGAATATTAGATCGTTTTGCAGAGTTAATAAAATCTTGTACAATTAAAAAATATACAGAGAATCCCATCTTCTTTATAGTATCTAACTCGAATTCAAATCTTTGTAAGATTTCTTGAGTCGGGTCGGGAAATTTTTTCTTTAGCCCTTCCCGTGCAAGCAGTTCAAAATAATCGTCAAGGGATTTTGCGGTTGAGTCTTCCGGAATTGGAAATTGTGGAAAATGATATTGGTTGAAATCAAGTTCAACATTAATTTTTGATTCAATCTCTAAAGTATTTTCAATAGCTCCTTTGTATTTTTTAAATAGCTTGATCATTTCCTCAGAAGATTTGAAATAAATCTGGTTAGTTCCATACCTTAATTGGTTATAATCAGCGCCATTTTTATCAGATAGTAATAAAAGAATATTATGAGGAATTGCATGTTCCTGCTCGATATAATGACAATCATTGGTGGCCACTAACTTTATATTCAGTTCTTTTGCTAGTCGAGGCATTCCCTCAAGTACAGCTTTTTCAATTTCCATTCCATGATCTTGAATTTCCAAATAAAAATCATCTTCAAAAAGCTGTTTATAAATTTTAGCAGTTTGTTTAGCCTTTTCGTAATCATTATTAACCAGATGGGTTGCAACAATTCCTCCTGCACAGGCAGAACTGCAAATTAATCCTTCCTTATATTTTGTTAGGAGTTCAAGATCGATTCTTGGTCTGTAATAATATCCTTCAGTGTGCCCAAGTGTTGAAAGCTTGGTTAAATTTTTGTAGCCTTGATTATTTTTTGCAAGTAAAAGCAAATGGTTATAAGTTTTGATTCGCTTCTTATTTGTTGGATCATCTTTTCCTCTATCAAATCTGCTTCCCTCTTTTACTATGTAAGCTTCCATACCTATGATAGGTTTGATACCTTCTTTGATTGCTTTACGATAAAATTCAGAAATGCCATACATTACACCATGATCTGTAAGTGCAACAGCTTTCATGTTATTCCGTTTTGCAGCATCAATTAAGCTGTCTACGGTGCATGCACCGTCCTGCAGACTATAATGTGTGTGATTATGTAAATGTATAAAATCTGACATGAGAGGAATTACCTGCGAACTAAAAATTTATCAACGATTTGAAAATGAAAAGTAAAGAATAAGCGATGGAAGTATAAAGATTTTTGAATGAAAAAAAAATCACTTAATAATTTTTTTTTCGATGCTCAAAACAATTTTTCTAAAAGCGATTTAGATTTAATATTTTAATTTTTGCCTGTATGACCAAATCCGCCTTCACCACGAGCACTGGTGTCTAATTTTTCAGAATAAACTAATTTAGCTGAGTACACTTTAGAAACAACCAGCTGAGCAATTCTATCACCGCGCTTTACAACAAATTTTTCCTTACTGAGATTTATCAAGATAATTTTTATTTCGCCGCGATAGTCTGAGTCAATTGTTCCTGGAGAATTAAGAACTCCAATTCCATGATTAGCAGCTAAGCCGCTCCTTGGTCTAACCTGAATTTCATAACCATGTGGAATTTCAACCGAAAGATTAGTCGGTACAAGGCAAACTGCACCTGGTTCAATTTCTATATTATCGATTACAGCCGCACGAATATCCAGCCCGGAACTGCCTGAGGTTGCATAACATGGCAGGGGGATATCATCGAACCCATCGCTAAGTTTCTTTATTTTAATTTCAATTTTGTCGTTCATTAAAATCTTTTAGGTTTTTGTAATGAAAATTTTTCATACAATTTATTTTTAATTGTTAAGATTTCATTTTTGCTAAATACTACCATAGATGTTATCACTATAAACAATATTAAGATTATGCTCTTATAAAATACATTCAGCACTTCTTCTGCTTTAAGCCAATAAAATATGACCGATGTGATAAAAATAATTCCGAAAATGCTGAATAATTTTCCAAGTTCATACTCAATCTTATAAAATTTTTGTGTAATTGAGTATAATCCAAAAGCCATTACAACATAACTTGCAAGGGCTGCCAAAGATGCACCAATAATACCGAACCATGGAATTAACAAAAAATTAGCGGCAATGTTAACTGCTGCTCCAATTCCTGTTATCAAGGGTACATAAATGCTCTTCTCTTCAATATAAATTCCAGCGGTGAAAACTACGTACATCCCATTGAATAAATATCCAAGTAATACTATGGGAACAATTGCTAATCCGCTCCAGTATGCAGACCCAATTAAAGTAATACCTCCCAGATTTAATTTTACAATATCATCAATAAAAATTGAAATAAACACTAAAATAATACTGGCTGTAAACGTGAAATAAGTAAGCACTTTTGAAAATATTTTTTTTGCATCTTTTTCTTCTGATTGCTGCAGAAAGAAAGGCTGCCATGCATATTGAAACATGTTAACAACAAGCATCATAAATATTCCAAGCTTATGGTTTGCATTATAAATTCCAACTGTATTCAAATCTGTTAATTTAGTTAATATAGGTCTGTCAATTCCTTGAATTAACATTGAACCCAAACCTGCTGGCAGATACGGCAATCCAAATTTTAGCAGCCTTTGAAGCAGAGAAATATTTATAACCGGCCTCAAATATTTTATAATGTCCGGTAAAAATATTAATAATGTTAAAACAGAGGCGATAACATTACTAATAAGAACAGCTTCTATTCCCTTTTTTAAGTATACGATTAAAAGTATGTTAAAAAATACATTTGTTAGAATATTAATAATCTTATATGCTGCAAATATTTTTGCCTTTCTCTCAATCCGCAGTTTTATGAACGGAATAACACATAATTCATCAATAAAAAGAATTAGTGAGCTGTAAAAAATAAGGTAAGAATATTGTTTAGGAATTTCTAGAATTGAATTTAAGCTGGATTTAAAGAAAATAATTAATAGTGATAAAAATAGAGATATGATAGTTACCGTTAAAAAAGGAGTTGAAAAATTATCTTTTTCACCTGCACTTGATTTTTGCGAAGCAAACTTAAGGTAAGCAGCATCCATTCCAAAAATATAGATAATGCTGAATATAGCTATGAAAATGTAAAGGTTAGCTATTACGCCATAATCATCAGGAGAAAAAATATTTGTGTAAAAAGGAACAAGCAGAAAAGTTATAAATCTACCAACAATAGTGCTTACACCGTAGATGGCTGTGTCTTTTGTTAGCTGTTTAATCTTATCAAACATTATTATTTAATAAGCTTAAGTTCTAGTGAAATGTCCAAAGCTTTAACACTATGAGTTATTGCTCCAACAGAAATAAAATCGACTCCGGTTTCAGCTATTGATTTTACAGTATCTAAGTTTACATTTCCCGATGCCTCTACAAGACATTTTCCATTAATTCTTTTTACAGCTGTTTTCATATCTGCTAAATTAAAATTATCGAGCATAATTATATCAACCTTGCAATCCAAAGCTTCCTTTACTTGCTTAAGATTTGTTGTTTCAACCTCGATTTTGTACTTAAGTTTATTTTGCTTTCTATATTTTTTGCAAAGGTTAACCGCTTTTGTAATTGAACCTGCAGCTTCAATGTGATTATCCTTTATTAAAAACATATCGTACAAGCCAATGCGATGATTTGAACAGCCGCTGAGTTTTACAGCAAGTTTGTCAATCATACGTAAACCTGGAACTGTTTTTCGAGTATCAATAATTTTTGCTTTCGTGTGAGAAATTCTATCTTGAAATAACTTGCACATAGTGGCAATTCCGCTCATCCTTTGCAGAAAATTCAACGCTGTTCTTTCAACGGTTAGAATAGAAACCGCTTTCCCTTCTGCTTTAGCGACAATTGTTTTATCCTTAACTTGGTTTCCATCCTTAACAAACAATGTTAACTTTAGTGATGGATCAAAAATCTCAAGTATTTGCTTAACAACATCAAGCCCAGCTATAACACCATCCTTCTTTACTAAAAACTCGCCGCAAGCATGTTGTTTTGTATCTATTGTTGCTAATGTGGTTATATCTCCGCTGCCAATGTCTTCAGACAAAGCATCTTTTATTATTTGATTTAGGCTGCGTTCAATCATTTTAAATTCGCTAAGTAATATGGCTTAATTGCGTTCATAAAAAAATCCGGAGGGCGTACGGCTCTTTTACTTTCCTTATTGATGAAAACGTGTTCTGTATAACCTTCAGCAATAATAATTTTTTTATCCGTTCTAAAAATCTCATAATCAATGTGAATACGTAATACCGGCAGCTCCTTAACAAATGCACGTATTTCAAGAAGATCATCATAATAAGCGGGATTTTTATAATAGACTCGTAATTCCAACAGGGGAAGCATAAACCCATTAGCTTCCATGGTTTGATATGGCAATCCAATACTTCGCATCATTTCAGTTCTTCCAATCTCAAAGTACTCAGAATATTTACCGTTATACACAAATTGCATTTGATCGGTATCAGCATAACGAACACGAATTTTAGTAGTATGGTCAAGCATTTTTATTTTGAAATTGTTAAGATAAAACTAAGTAAAAGGTATGAAATAAACAGATGTGTTTACATAGCGAGGTAAATAATTTTGAAATGCCTTAGCAAATTTTTTACTTATAAATTATGATCATACTACTCGACAAACTCCCCCATTCCGCCAAACTTTTCCAGGCGATTCTCAATTAGTTTATCGGGTTTAATTTTAATTAAGTTAGTGAGTTCTTCTATTAAAACTGTTTTAAGCATTTTAGCTGCTTCTTGGGGATCTTTATGCGCGCCACCTAAAGGTTCAGGAACAATTCTATCAATTATCTTTTGCTTAAGTAAGTCTGGAGCAGTTAATTTTAATGCTTCGGCAGCTTGTTCTTTATATTCCCAGCTTCGCCACAAAATACTAGAACAGGATTCTGGACTAATAACCGAGTACCAACAATTTTCAAGCATTAAGATTCTGTCACCAACACCAATTCCTAAAGCTCCTCCGCTTGCACCTTCACCAATTATTACTATAATTATTGGAACTTTAAGCCGGCTCATCTCAAATAAGTTTCTGGCAATTGCCTCAGCTTGTCCACGTTCCTCGGCTTCAAGACCAGGAAAAGCACCAGGTGTATCAAGCATGGCAATAATTGGTTTATTGAACTTTTCGGCAAGCTTCATTAGTCGAAGTGCTTTTCTATACCCTTCGGGGTTGGGCATTCCAAAATTCCGATAAAGATTTGATTTGGTGTCTCTTCCTTTTTGATGCCCAATAACTAAAACCTTGAAATCATCCAGCATAGCAAAACCGCCAACAATAGCTTTATCATCCTTAAAGTGTCTATCTCCGTGTAGTTCGATGAAATTGGTAGTGATCATATTTATATAGTCGAGAGTATATGGTCTATCCGGGTGACGAGCAAGCTGTACCCTCTGCCATCTTGTTAACTCTTTGTAAATACTCTCTTTCAAAGCTCTAACTTTCTCTTCAATCTTAACAATCTCTTTATCAATATCGAGATTGTCCGATAATCTTCTCATTTCTTCAAGTTTAGTTTCAAGCTCAACTATAGGTTTTTCAAAATCAAGTACTGTTTTTGCCATTCTATTTTTTATTGATGAACATATTATTGAAAGTTTTGCCTAGAATCTCTAAATCAAACCAAATATTTTGATTTCGAGCATATATAAGGTCTAATTTTTCTGGAGAACCAGTCGATTCTTTTTCAAGATACCACAAACCAGTCAGCCCTGGTTTTCCTAAAAATACTTTGGAGTTGTCCAACTTTTTTTGAGGCCCGACTAGGCTAAACTCTCCAGTGAAGATTTTGGGAATTTGGAGAATGAACTTTCTAAAATCAGTTTGCTTATGGTCTACCTTCGAAGTCAAATATATCAAAGGATATATAAATATCAAAGCAAATGCAGCAAATGAAAAATCCATTACAGATTTAGTGAATCTAGATAAAGGATTAGATATATTCATTTTAATATCGATAAGTGGAATATCATCCAGCACAGAAACTGAGGCTTTACCAACTAGAAAGTCTAAGCTGCTTCCAATTAATTTAAAATCTACACCAAAAGCATTATTATTTGCCACCACAGCCATCATATGATTGTAAGATAATTCATCAGGAGAAAAAATTACCTCGTTTATTTTCTTGTCAGTAATAACCTTTCCGATATTATCCAAACTGCCAACAACTTTATAACCGTCAAACTCGCTGCCTATGTCTTTTGCAGAAGCGGCTATTAGACCTTGAATAATATGATCATCAACAAATTTGTTTTGAAGTTTATTGGCAATCATTAAGGCGCTAGAGTTGGTTCCAACAATAAGTGTTTTTTTCTGGGAATAGGCGGGTTCCAACCCAATTTTAAAAAACAGTTTTAGAATAATTCTCCAAAGTGATAATGACGTTAACAGAAAAGCATAAGTAATTATGAAAACAGCACGGCTGTAAGCAAACTGCTTAAAGAAAAAAGTTAGTGATGAAATAATAACAAAACTAATTAAAACCGCTCCGCTATTACGAAGTACTGAAAATGAATTCTTTTTGTAAACACCTATCAAAGCAGCTACAATTAAATGAATACTGACGGGAATAATTAGAATAAGCGGGTAGCACCAATTAGGAAAACCTTTCCAATTAGTAAAATGTAAATAAAATTTTTCTGCAGTTAATAATGATAAATTATAGAAAAGAAAATCCAATAGAATTCCAACCAAAGCAAGTTTTCTTCTCCCGAGGAAGGCGAAGAATTTTCTAAATCCGATTGCAGATCGAAGAATTATCTCTATCAAAAAAAATGTTGAAAAATGCTTTTTTACAAATAGATGCATTGCGTTGTAAAAATATTTGGTCTCATCCAAGCTGCTTCTCTTTGTACTTTCACCTTTGTAATGAATTATTTGTGTGCCTGGATAATAAAAAACTTTATATCCGCTTTTTTGAATACGATAACATAAATCAAGATCTTCGCCATACATAAAAAATTGTTCATCAAAACCGCCGACTTTTTCATATACTTCTCGTTTCATCATCATGAATGAACCTGATATAGCATCTACTTCACAAGTCTCATTTTCATCCAGATAAGTAAGGTTATATTTTGCAAAGATTCTGCTTTTAGGAAAAAGGCTGCTGAGCCCAGTAACTTTACAAAATGAAGTCCATGGACCTGGAAAACTCCTTCTGCATGCAAGCTGGAGTGAACCATCTGGGTTTAAGATTTTGCAGCCCGCTAATCCAGCATCCTTACGAACATTTAAAAATTCAATCATCTTGCTTAATGTATCTTCGCTTACTATAGTATCTGGATTAATCAGCAGGATGTATTTTCCCTTAGAAATTTTTAATCCGATATTATTGGCTTTGGAGAATCCAAGATTAGTTGAATTTGCAATCAGTTTGATTTGTGGGAATTTGTCAGATATAAAATCAACACTGCCATCATCTGAGGCATTATCAACTACAATAATTTCATGAGTTATGTTTGAAAGAGCTTTTTGCAAGGAATGGATTAAGTTCTGGAGAAATTCTTTAACATTGTAGTTAACTATAATTATGGATAATTCCACTTCAGTGCCTTGTTAAAGTATTCCTAATGTGCTGCGAATTCTAAGTTTCCAAACCATAAAAACAGCTTCGCGCACTATCTTTTTGGACATTTTTGAAGTCCCCTGGAATCTGTCAATAAAAATGATTGGTATCTCTTCTATTTTAAAACCTTTTTTAAATGCTTTAAAAGTCATTTCAATTTGGAATGCATAACCATTGGACTTAACAGAGTCAAGATCAATAGCTTCCAACACCTTCCTTCTAAAACATTTGAAACCGCCAGTAGCATCTCTAACAGGCAATCCGGTTACAAAACGAGTATAACTATTTGCAAAGTAGCTCAGCATTAATCTGCGCATAGGCCAATTAATTACATTAACGCCGGTTTTGTAACGGCTTCCTAATACCAAATCACAATTTTTAATAGCTTCTAAAAAATTTTTTATTTCTTTTGGATCATGTGAATAATCTGCATCCATTTCAAAAACGAAATCATATCCATTTTGCAGTGCAAATTTGAATCCTTGAATGTAAGCTGTTCCAAGCCCCATTTTACTAGAACGTTTAATAAGTTTAATTCGATCAGACTCATTGCTCAATTGTTCAATATAAATACCGGTTCCATCGGGGGAGTTATCATCAACTATAAGTATGTCAACATCTTCGTACCTGCCCAATATATCGGGAATGATTTTCCTAATATTCTCGAGTTCATTGTATGTTGGTATTATTACTATTGACTTTGACTGCATTGATAATTTAGGGTATTACTTTTATAAAAATTATTGTAAATCTAACATTTACATAAACAAAGATAAAAATTTAATTGTAATGACCACGGGCAAATAAAACTACAAATACGGTTCTTACAAGAATCTTAAAATCCATTCGCAAGGACATATTTTCGATGTAAAATAAATCATACCTTAGTTTAATTTTTACATCTTCCACCGATTCATCGTACTTATGTTTAACTTGCGCCCAACCTGTAATTCCTGGCCTTACCTTTAGACGGCGTTTGTAATATGGAATTTGCTCCGATAGTTTTTCAACAAAAAATGGACGTTCCGGTCTAGGACCCACAAGGCTCATTTCACCTTTTAAAACATTTATCATTTGGGGTATCTCATCTATTCTGATCTTTCTTATTATGTTTCCTACCCTGGTAATTCTTGGATCTCCTTTATGCGACCATACGGGTCCAGTTTTCTTTTCGGCATCATGAACCATGGATCTGAACTTAAGAATTTTAAAAGTTTTATTATTAAGTCCGCATCTTTCTTGTTTGAAAAAGACTGGACCTTTGGAGTCGAGTTTGATAGCAATAGCAGCAATTATTATTATTGGTGAACTAACAATTAAGATGAGTAATGATACTGAAATGTCCAAAATCCGTTTTAATTTTTTTTCCCATTCCGGCATCAACTCCGGCATAATATCAATAAGGGGTACACCGTATATTTGCGCTGTTCGTGCTTGACCGCTTAAAATTTCATAAAGATCTGGTACTATCTTCATATTAACATTTTTAGGTTCGCACTTGGTTATTATGTCTATCAATAAATCATGATCATCTTTTTCAAGAGCAAGAATTACCTCCTTAATATCCATACGATCAATCAAACTTTGAATGTCATTTACAGTTCCTAAAACAGAAATATTTTTATAAGAACTGCCCGAAAAATTATTTTTTAGTGATATAAAACCTTTTACATCAATGCCTAAAGCAGGGTGTTCTAGAATTTGATCATGAACTTCTTCTCCTTTACTATTAAAGCCAACTATTATTGCATTTCGTCTGCCATAACCTTTGATGAGAAGTCTGCGTTGAAAACTGCGGATAAAAATTCTACCGCTTCCAACAAGAACAAAAAATATTCCCCAATAAATAAAGATTAAAATTCTGTTCCCAGTTTGCACACCATGTAAGTAATCATCTAAAAAGATTGCAAAAAAGAGAATAAATATACCAACAAAAGAAGCCTTGAAGAGAGTTGAAATTTCATCAAATCTTGATGAGGCAAACCATGTTCTGTACATACCGACAAAAGTGAAAATTATTACCCAATAAGCATAAATAATTAAAATAGGTATAAATAATTCCGGCATGATTATCATTTCAAACCAGCCGGTTTTTACTCTAAAAATAAAGTACAGAATACCAGCTAAATTAATGGTTACAAAGTCGGTAGTAAGGATAAGTATTTTTTCAGTGGTTTTTTTCAAGTAAAAAACTTTACTATTTCTTAGAATTAAATAAATGAAAATATAGTTCAGTAATTTGATGAACCATTCTCTTAGAGCTGAATTGGTCTCCTAAGATTTCTTTGCCTTTTTTGCCAAATAATTTTATTAATTCTGGGTTGCAATAAAGATACACAAGTTTTTCACCCAATTGCTGAGTATCTAATGGTTTTATCAGATACCCGTTAATTCCATCTTTGATAATTTCATGCGCTCCATCAAGATCGAAAGAAATGACCGGTTTTTCCATCATTATTGCTTGTGGCAATACACGAGCTAATCCTTCTAATAAAGATGTATGAACAACTACATCCATTATTTCTATTACTGAAGGAATTTCTTCAGGTGTAATAAGACCGGTAAAAATAATCCTTTCTTCCAGCTCATTTTCCTTAACAAATCTTTTCAATTCGTACTCAAGTTCACCATTACCTACAATTAATAATTTGGCATTAGGCATTTTATCGGCAACCATTCTGAAGGCATCGAGAAAATACTTATGACCTTTCAGTTCTGATAGTCTTGCAATCTTTCCAAAAATAATATCGTTTTCTTCAATCCCAAATCTATGCCTAGTTTTTTTACAATCACTTTCTCCATTGGGTTTATAGTTCTCAATATCAAACGAACTTCTGATCATTGCATACTTATTCTTATTTCCAATTTTATAGCTAAGCATCGTGGAAATAATAGTATCTGTTACGGCAACAAGTTTATCACAAAACAAACTTGAGAATTTTTCAATAAAAATAAATGCTTTCTTTTTAAGTTTAGGTTGATATCTGTGAAAGGGTAAACCATGAACAGTATGAAGTACGACTGGAGTTCTGGCTAACCAAGCAGCTATTCTTCCAACCACGCCAGCTTTAGAGCTGTGCGTATGTACTATATCATACTTCCCTTTTTTTACGAATTTGTAGAGTTGAAAAATTATCCATGCATCACGAATTAAATTTATATCTCGTTTAAGATTTTTGAATGTAAAAACATTAATATTTAGTTTTTTAGCAGTTTCATACATACTCCCCTCAGACACTATATTTGGTCCCGTGGCAATATGAACGGTCATACCTAATTTCATTAAACCCTCTGCCATAGACACAACAGTCTCCGTAGCACCACCGATGCTAAAGAGTGTAATTATTTCTAGTACTTTGAGATTTTTGTTCTGCACAATTATCTAGAAAATAAATTTCTGAATATTGCACTTAGTTGAGGTGCAATTTTCTCTAAAGAAAAGCTAGATTCAACAATTTTACGACCTGCTAAACCCATGTTCATTCTAAGATTAAAATCACTTTTCAAAATATTCACAAAATTTACCCATTCAGAGGAGTCTTTTGCTAAAAAGCCATTTACTCCATTATTTACGATTTTAACATTAACCCCAACAGGAGATGCAATAACCGGTTTAACAGATGCCATATATTGAATGAGTTTAAATCCGCATTTGCCTTTTTCCCAAGGAGTATCTAGCAAAGGCATTATACCGATGTCAAATTTTTGGATTTCTTCTACCTCAGTAGATTCATTCCATTCTTTTACAGTAAAATTTATACCATGTAAATCAACATTCCCAGACCCAACAAGTACAATTTTAATCCTTTTATCTTCACTAATTATCCTTAGAGAGTGCTCAATTGATTTGAGATATTTAGCTGTTGAGGGTGAGCCTATCCAGCCTAATGTGATAAATTCTTTTTCAAATTGGTTTCTATATGGATATTTTGTTAAATCTACAACTGTTGGTAAAATTTCAATTTTTTTTGATCCACTTTTTTTAGCACGATCTGCCAGATAACTATTCCCAACAATTACACAATCAGCTAGACCCATAACAGAATCAATCTTACTTCCAAGCAAAAATCTGACTGCACCAGAACTATTCAAATCATATCTGTGGAAAAAAGCATCATCATAATCTACTACTAAAGGAATTTTTGATTTAATTAATTTATTTTCAAACCACGCTGGAATCCATGGAAATGCTTCTTGTTGAAGCCAAATTAAATCGAATTGATTTCGATTCAGAAGAAAATATACTCTTTTAAAATAGCTGTAAAGGATATTAAAGAATGGGAGTGGAGATTTTAAATATAGATACCGGATATAATTATCACCTAAAAGAGGCTCAACTTGAATACTAAAACCATTATTAATTAAATAAGGAAAAAACTGAAAAAACCTATACCTACTACTAGCACCATGTTTGCTGTATCTTGTTAATGCAAGTATCTTCATTTACTACCAAATAAATTTCGATAAAGTTTGAATAATAGTTTTTTATAACCGTTTACTATTTCAGGGATATTCCTAATTGATTCGGAAATTAATACATTAATAATCCTAACAAAGGGCTCAATAACAATAGTGGTTAAAGAAATAAGCAGAAATGAAAATTTGCTGAAGTGCTTTTTGCAGTAAAGTAATTTACTATGTAAAATATATGCAAGACGGTCAGCTTTAACTTTCTCAGATGTTCCGCCACCTTTATGGAATATCTGGGCGGTTGATAAATAATAACTCTTATAACCATGATTAAATGCTCTGAAAGAAAAATCCAAATCTTCAAAATAGACAAAAAATCTTTCGTCAAATCCTTCTAATTTTTCAAAAAGACTTCTTCTTACTAAAAAAAAAGAACCCATTACCTGATCAACAACTCTACTATTTTTATGATCCCATTCCAACATAAAGTGTGGTGGAAACAATTTTGGAAAAATTTTATCGAGTCCTAAAGACATATAAATGATCCTGACTGGTGTTAAAAACCTTGAACAATTACGACTGATTTCATTACTTTCATTTAGTATTTGTACGCCAACAATCCCAATATTCTTATTCTCAATCTTATTCAAAAAATGAATAGGTTCATTCAATGAATTGTTAAATAGCTGTGTATCTGGATTAAGAAAAAGCAAATAATCTGCATTGCTATTTTTTGCTCCTTGATTACATGCTTTTGCAAAACCGACGTTCGTTTCATTCCTAATTATTACTATCGGTAAATCAAAATTTTCAACGTTTTGCAAAGAGTTATCAGTTGAAGCATTATCAACGATAAATATTCGATTTAACCGGAATGAATCATTATTACTATACTTTATGGAATTAATACAATTAAACAGAAAACTGCCAGAGTTCCAGTTAACAATAACTATATCAACTGATGATGGATACATTACGATTTCAATCTAACCTACGATTCGTTTCTATTGGTTTCAATATTACTCCTAAAGTATTATCGTCTGGGTACAAATAGTTGAATAAAATATTTGAAAATAATCTTAGTGGTGGAAAACCATGTACCAGCCATTTAATAATGTTTCGCAAAAAAGGGAATCGGGTTTCCTCTGATTTTATTATTGGAATACCATTGTCATTAAAAACAGGTTTGGGGTCTATATCTCTTTGAAAACGCAAATATTTAATGAATCTATTTTCATTTTTAGGATAATAGTTTCTGAAAGAAATAAAACTTACCTCAAACTGCTTTTGACTTCCAAGAACTAAAAAACTTTTTTTTCCCAACCAAGTTACATGTACCGGTGGTAGATCTGTTAACCAGACAAAATCTTTTTTCGTAAAATCCTTATTAGGTGTTGTTAACAAAATTTGGCCACTAGGAGCTAATATTTTTTTAGTTTCTTCTAAAAAATCCGAAATATTTGATAAATGCTCTACAACTTCTGTGGCAATTACTAAATCATAACTTTGTTTATTTGATTTTATGAATTCCTCAATA
>JACAFC010000227.1 GCA_013388515.1 Ignavibacteriaceae bacterium
ATCCAAGGATATGCAGAATTACTAGCCGAATCACTGACCGATTCCGAATCTCTGCAAATGGTGAACTCGATAATAGAAAGTTCTAAACGTTTAACTGATACTCTAGATAAAATTCTAAGTTTATCAAAACTTGAATTTGAAGGCATACAAGTACAAAAAGCTGATGTCAATATAAATGATTTATTAAGAGAATGTTATAGTTTGTTTATTAGTTTATCAAATCAAAAGGGAATAAAATTTAATCTTAAATTGCTAGATACACCCATATCAATAGTAACGGATGAGAAATTATTGAGAGGAATTATTTGTAACCTGGTTAATAATGCCATTAAGTTCACACCTAAGGGCAAAGTCGAATTAGCGGCTTCAATATACAGTTCGAACGATTCTAATTATTTAAGAATTTTGGTTTCTGATACAGGTATAGGAATTCCGAAAGAAAAACAAGACCAAATTTGGATGGCATTTAGACAAGCCAGTGAGGGATTAAGCAGAACTTTTGAAGGAACTGGTTTAGGATTAACAATAACCCGAAAATATGTTGAATTATTAGGTGGTAATATTTTACTTGAAAGTGAGTATGGAAAAGGTTCCTCATTTATAGTTGAATTGGAAGTAGGAAAAAACTATGACCAAAATCTAGAGAATAAACAAATCGATTTTCCAAAAAGTGAGGAAAGATTGAACCAAGATATTAAGGATGGTAAAATTCTTTATGTTGAAGATGATGAATATTCAAGAGATGTTGTTGTTAGAACTTTATCGAAATTACATTTTGTGGAAACAGCTGCATCAGCGGAGAAAGCACTGGAAATGATGGAACGAGAGAAATATGATGTTATACTAATCGATATAAACTTAAAACATGGTATGGATGGTGTACAACTAATGGAGAAAGTAAAAAAGATACCCTACTATCGGGGTGTACCGCTTGTTGCGGTAACTGCGTATGCTTCTGAAACTGATAGAGATGAATTTCTTTCGAAAGGGTTTTCAAATTATATCTCAAAACCATTTGTTCTGTCCAAACTCCAAAAGTATGTGAAAGAGATTTATGATAATTCCAGAGAGACCGATTGAGGTGTACTGGAGCTTTAGTCCACAATAAGCTAAATTCCCCAAATCATACTACAAGTTTGAATCCATAGAATGGATGGCACCGCGACACTTTAGTACAGAAAATCGTTTGTTCATCAATTATACAAGCCGTCCAAATAAAAACCTGAGAGTTATTGATAGAATTCTAACAGTTTGCCAATGAAGAAAAAATATTTTCGAAAAAGCATACTTTTTTAGCAAGTTTATGAAGAATATCTTTGTTGTTGTATTTATCCTTCTTAGTAGTAGACTTATAGAAGCTGCCTCTAATGATTTGTTGAATAAAAAAAATGAAGTTGTTCAGGCATCGCTGGTTACTGAAGCAATTACAATTGATGGATTATTAAATGAACGTGTTTGGAAGACAGCGGTAGGAGTTTCTAGTTTCACCCAAAGTGATCCATTAGAAGGAAAAGAAGCTTCAGAACGCTCGGAAGTATTTCTTGCTTATGATTCTGATGCCCTATATGTTGCTGCAAAACTCTACGATTCCTCACCTGACTCAATCGTAGCTCGCCTGGCTAGACGAGATGTAGAAACAAATGATGATCTTTTTGGGATATTTCTGGACCCTCATTATGATCGAAGGAGCGGATATTATTTCGGAGTGTCTGCTGCTGGTAATCAATACGATGGTGTACTTTTTAATGATAGATGGGATGACAATTCCTGGGATGCTGTATGGGAGAGCAGTGTAAATATCAATCATGAGGGTTGGTCATGCGAATTTAGAATACCATTTTCGCAGATGAGATTCAAAGAAAATGAAAAACACACATGGGGAGTTAATTTCCGCAGAGACATTTCCCGGAAAAATGAAATAGACTACCTAGTTCATATTCCAAAGAATGAACAAGTATTTGTGTCCAGGTTTTATGATTTAGTCGGAATTGAAAATGTCAAATCTTCAAGCAGCATTGAAATTTTACCCTATGCAATTACTAAGGCTGAATATTTAAACCATTCTGCGAATGATCCATTCAATGACGGTTCAAAATATTCTCCGGGAATTGGAGGGGATCTGCGCATGAGTATTGGTTCTAACTTTAAATTAAATGCTACAATTAATCCAGATTTTGGTCAGGTTGAAATAGATCCAGCAGTAATTAACCTCAGCGATGTTGAAACTTTCTTCTCAGAAAAAAGACCATTTTTTACTGAAGGTTCAACTATCTTTAATTTTGGACAAGGCGGGGCCACTAATTATTGGGGCTTTAATTGGGGAAATCCAATTTTCTTTTACAGCCGTCGAATCGGGAGAGTGCCTCAGGGCAGTATTCCAGATGCCGATTATTCTGATGTTCCGGTTGGAACTCATATCCTGGGTGCAGCAAAACTTACTGGCAAAATAGGTGACAACTGGAATCTTGGAACAATTCAAGCAGTTACTAATCGTGAGTTTGCTGAACTTCAGACTGATGGAAATAAAAACAAAATTGAAATTGAACCGCTTACTTATTATGGTGTACTTAGAGCTCAAAAAGAATTTTCCGACGGCCAGCAAGGATTAGGTGTAATTGCCACACTTACAGCAAGAGACTTTAAAGATCAAAGATTAGCTAACGAAATAAATAAAAATGCCTTAACATCTGGAGTTGATGGTTGGATATTTCTTGACTCTTCAAAAACTTGGGTTTTTGCCGGTGCTGTCGGATTTTCGCACATAACGGGTACAAGGGAAAGGATATTCGATCTTCAACAAAACCCGCAACATTATTTTCAAAGACCTGATGCAGTAAAATTTAAACTTGACAGCAATGCTACGTCTTTATCTGGCTATGCTGGGAGATTCGTATTGAATAAACAGAAAGGTAATTTTTTCTTTAATTCAGCTTTCGGTTTCATGTCTCCAGGTTTTGATGTCAATGACATGGGATTTTTATATCGAGCAGATATAATTAATATGCATGTTGGGGCAGGATATTTTTGGAATGAACCAACGGCTTCTTATAGATCTCTTGAACTTGGAGGAGCAATCTTTAGAAATCTTGATTTTGATGGAACAACAAATTGGAGCGGGATTTTTCATTTTGGAAATTTTCAGTTTCTTAATTTTAGTTTCCTAAATTGGAACCTTGGATTATATGAGGAAAACTTGAATAGTCGTATAACAAGAGGCGGCCCACAAATAATGTATCCCTCAATAATGGAAATCAGTTTGAAAACGAGTTCAGACAGCCGAAAGAACTTTGTTTATGGTTTAGTAGCTGTTACAGGAGGCAGCTATGGTTATCCATTCTTTTGGCATCTTGAATGCGAATTAGAATTTAGGCCTATGTCAAATATTCTTTTAAGTATCAATCCTTTTTATGAAAGAAATAATGAATTTTCGCAATGGGTTGATTCATTTGAAGACCCATCCGCACATCATACATTTGGTAAACGCTATGTTTTTGCAGAAATGAAACAAAATACCTTTGGTGCAGGAATAAGACTAGACTGGACATTTTCTCCTAAACTAAGTCTCCAAGTTTACCTTCAGCCTCTAATTGCTTCAGGTGCTTATGATAACTTCAAAGAGCTTGCAGAACCTAAGTCATATTTGTTTAATAGATATCCAATCACTAACAATTTTGCTAATCAAGAGGAATTTTTTATTGATCCTGACGGGAATGGACCATCTGCAGGATTTACAATCAGTAATCCAGATTTTAATTTTAACTCACTACGTGGAAATGCGGTTCTAAGATGGGAGTATTTACCAGGCTCAGTTGTTTATTTTGTGTGGACTCAAACTCGCTCCCATTTTGAAAACATAGGAGATTTTCGAATTAAGAAATCCTTTGATCGTTTACTTGACATTCATCCCGATAATATATTTCTAGTCAAGTTTACTTATTGGTTAAATATGTAATTTTCAAAGAATAGCTTAATTCAAAATTTTCACTGTTCTGAATTTAAGTACTGAATCCATTATAAGCTAACAAACAAACTTGTTGTTGCTTAGCCTACTCTTAATCACGTATATTGTTTTTATTTTCAGCCCCACTTCTTTATATTACTCTCGATAAAAACTAAAAACAAGGTTTCATTTTCTTGTCAAAAAATTACGAAATAGCTGTTTTGGGAGGTGGTCCTGGAGGTTATGTTGCTGCAATCAGGGCAAGCCAATTAGGTTTTCGAACAGTTGTTATTGATCCTCAAAAACTTGGTGGAATTTGTTTGAATTGGGGTTGCATTCCAACTAAATCCTTACTAAAAAATGCTGAAATCTATGATTTGATGAAAAACCGTAGTTCAGAATTTGGTATAAGTATTTCCGGTTTAGATTACGATTTTTCCAAAATCATTAAACGAAGCAGAGATATTTCGGAAAGAATAGCAAAAAATGTCGAGCTGCTTGTTAAGAAAAATAAGGTTGAGAGAATTAAAGGTTACGGTAAGCTAACGTCTGCGAATCAAATAAAAATATTTGACGATAATAATGAAGAAATCGAAACAATCAACTCTCAAAAAATAATTATTGCTACTGGTGCCAAACCTAAAATACTGCCAAATATCCCGGTAGATAAAAAAAATATTATTACTAGCACTGAGGCAATGCTTCTTGATCATCTTCCAAAAGAATTAATCATAATTGGTGCTGGAGCTATTGGAATTGAGTTCGCATATTTTTATTCAGTACTTGGAACGAGAGTAACAATTATCGAAATGATGGATTCAATTCTCCCAATTGAGGACAAAGAAATTTCAGAAGTATTAATGAAAAACTTCCGAAAGAAAGGCATTGAGATTTTTACCAAGGCATCTATTGAGAAAGCTGAAATAAAAAACAACAAAGTTGAAGTTACATTCGTACATGAAGGGAAAACAAAATCAATTTCTTCTGAGAAGGCACTAAGTGCTGTCGGAGTTACAGCAAATATCCATGGTTTTGGATTAGAAGAACTTGGAATTGAAATTGAGAAGGAACACATTAAAGTAAACCGCACTAATTACGAAACGAACATCAAAAATATTTACGCTGTTGGAGATGTAATTGGTCCGCCCTGGTTAGCACATGTTGCTTCAGCTGAAGGGATTACTTGCGTTGAGAAAATAAAAGGACTGAAAACCCCAAATATTGATTATGAAAATATTCCAAGCTGTACTTACTGTCAACCTCAGGTAGCAAGCATTGGTTTAACCGAGTTAAAGGCAAAAGAGAAGGGATATAAGATGAAGATTGGGAAATTTCCTTTCATGGCTAGTGGAAAAGCATTTGCAACAGGCGATAGGGAGGGGTTTGTAAAATTAATCTTTGATGAAACTTACGGCGAATTACTTGGAGCACATATTATTGGTGCAGATGCAACGGAGTTAATTGCCGAACTTGGAATTGTTAAAACTCTTGAAGCTACTGGCGAATCATTAATTAAAACTATTCATGCTCATCCAACTTTGTCTAAGTCTATTATGGAAGCCGCTGCTAATGCTTATGGCGAAGCCATTCATATTTAGGAATTCTTAACATTAATTAGTCATTTGGAAAAACGACATCTTACATATTGTGATCTCGGTTTGATTGATTACCAAGACGCGTGGAATCTTCAGAAAGATATTTTTGAATTGCGAAGCAAAAATGAAATCTCGGATACTTTCCTCCTTTTAGAACATCCAAATACGTACACTCTTGGAAAAGTTGCACACAAGAGTAACCTTATTGGTTCAAATGAATATTTAGAGCAAAATCAAATTTCTGTTTATGATATAGATAGAGGCGGCGACATCACTTACCATGGACCAGGGCAAATTGTGGGATACCCCATCATCGATTTAAATAATTGGATAAGGGATACACATAAGTATTTGCGTGCTCTGGAGGAAGTATTAATAATCACGTGTAAACATTTTAACTTAACATGTACTCGAAATCCTCTGCATACTGGTGTATGGATTGAAAATAGAAAAATCGCTGCAATTGGTATTAAAGTAAGTCGTTGGATTACAATGCATGGTTTTGCATTTAATGTTAATACTAATCTTTCCTTGTTCCAGGGAATTATTCCTTGTGGAATTGCGGATAAGGAGGTAACTTCACTTCAAAAAGAACTGGGACAAGAATTTGATATTTTACAAATTAAAGAATTATTGCTAGAAAATTTTGCAAACATATTTAACTATAACTCATTGAGTGAAATATCCATAGATAGTCTGAAAATAGTAAGTTGACTAAAAATTAAAAGCACTTATAACCAAGAATTATTAAGTAACTAAAGCATAAAGTGAAAAAAAATAAATACAGAAATGATGACAATGATGATAATAATTCAAATTATCAATCGACGATGTCTGTAAATATCTCTGTAGATGAATTAAAGACTGCTCTTAAATTCATGGTATTATCCCGTGAGATGGATCAAAAAGCAATGAATTTGCTTAGGCAGGGAAAAACATTCTTCCACATTGCTGCAGCTGGTCATGAAGCAATACAAACGGCAGTGGGAATGAATTTAAATCCAAAGAAGGATTGGTTATTCCCATATTATCGGGACCTTGCTCTCGCATTTACTGTTGGTGTTACACCAAAGGATTTCTTATTACAAAGTTTTGCAAAAGCTGAAGATCCTGCAAGCGGTGGAAAGCAGCTGCCTGGCCATTTTGGTTCACCTAATCTTAGAATGCCAACTCAATCCAGTAATACTGGGACACAATTCTTACAAGCTGTTGGTACAGCATTAGCTTCTGTAAGACTAGGCGAAGATTCTATAACTTATGTTAGCAGTGGAGAAGGCGCAACCAGCGAGGGCGAGTTTCACGAAGCAATTAATTGGGCAAGCCGGCAAAAACTTCCCGTACTTTTTGTAATTCAGAATAACAAGTATGCAATATCGGTTCCAATTTCACAGCAAACTGGAGGTGTTGGTGGTTCAATTGCAGAGATGATGGCAGGATATGAAAATCTTTTGCGGATGAAAATTGATGGAACCGACTTTGAAGAATCCTACACTCAGGTAGTTAAAGCTGTTAAATATATTAAAACAGGAAATGGACCGGTTTTAATTGAAGCTGAAGTTGTTCGTTTGCAGTCGCACTCTTCTTCTGATGATCAAAAAAAATATCGGGATAAAAAAGAAATTGAAAACGATTTATTGAATTGTCCAATTCATAAACTTTCTAAGAAATTAATCAACGATGGAATAATTACTGTTGATGATTACGAAAAGCTGAAAAAAGAAGTCCAAATAGAAGTGCAAAAAGCTGCTGATGATGCATTCAGAGCAAATGACCCTAAAATCGATTTAGCAGATAAAAATATTTTTGATGAAAGTGGATTAAAAGAGAATTTAATTTATGAAGCAAGTCAACCCTCAGGTGCAAATATTGTAATGGTTGACGCAATTAACCATGCACTTCATGAAGAAATGGCATTCAATGATAAGATGTTCATATTTGGGGAGGATATTGCTGATGGGAAAGGAGGCGTCTTTACAGCAACTAAAGGTTTATCAACAAAATTTGGCTGTGAGAGGGTATTTAAC
>JACAFC010000105.1 GCA_013388515.1 Ignavibacteriaceae bacterium
CAATAAAAGATTTGGTAAGCATGCTTATAATGAAAATTGCATCTTCACCTTTATCAAGCATACTCAAAGCAATCTGTAATGACGAGGACTTGTCTTTTTGAAAGACAGCATTTTGTAAATCAAAAATACTATATTCTTTAAAAGATGCTGCCATTTCTTTTATATCTTTAAAAGTAATTTCATCTTTATCTCCAAGGAAGGAAATTATTTTTTCAAGCTGGTTTTCAATAATAATTCTATCGCCTCCCGAGACATCCGCAAGAAAGGCAGCATTATCATACGAAATGTTTTTACCTTTTGATTTTGTTAATTCCACAACCCAGCTAATAAGATAATCACCTTTTAATTCCTTGGCTTCATACAGAAAATCCTTTTTTAGAAGCTGATCAAATGGTGAGCTGGACAAATTGGTTATTGTTCCGTTGTGAATTAGAACAAGAACTGAAAACTCCGGTGGAGAACTAATATAACTTTCAAGAAATTTTTTGTCTTTAGTTTTTTCGGCATCTTTTAGTACGATTAATTTTTTTTCTGATCCAAAAGGAAATGCACGCGCCATACTAATAACATCTTGAATGCTTCTTTCATCGCCATAACAAATATCTCTATCAAAGTCGGAGGAAATAAAAACGCTTACTGCGTCTTCGATAGATTTTGCACCAAAATTTAAGCTAAAAGTATCCTCTCCGAACAAATAATAAACCGGAAGAATTTTACCTTGTTTTAATTGCTTAACAACGTCTATTATGGAAGGAGCTGATTTTCTGGTTTGTGCCATTGATTGGTTAAGTAATGAATTGTCAGCCCATGGTTTTTACCATGGGCTGCTGAAAAATTATTTCTTTTTCAATTGCTTTTCTATTGTAACTTTTTCCATAACTACTTTGTTTAATGGCTTATCGTTTTTTCCGGTTTTAACTTTTCCAATTGCTTTAACCACATCCATTCCTTTTATAACTTTGCCAAACACTGTGTGCTTACCGTCTAACCAGGTAGTGGCTTTTAAAGTGATGAAAAACTGACTTCCATTTGTATTTGGCCCGGCGTTTGCCATCGATAAGATGCCTTCTGAACTGTGTTTTAAGCCTGTGTTAACTTCATCTTCAAAAGGTTCACCCCATATACTTTCACCACCCATGCCTGTACCCGTAGGATCGCCGCCTTGAATCATAAAATTATCAATTACTCTGTGAAAGATAATTCCATCGTAGTATCCTTTTTGTGCGAGGCGAACAAAATTTTCAACTGTCTTTTTTGCTTTGTCTGCAAAAAGTTCAATTTCAATTGTTCCCATATTTGTTTTAATTACCGCAACAGTAATTGAATCCTTTTTTAGTTCCATCATAGATATACCTTCGTTTTGATCGTTATTTGGTTCCTTCACACTTAATTTATTATTGTTCATACTGTAACCGGTAACCAAGAAAAGTGATAATAAAAAAAATAAAACTGCTTTTGTCATTCTTCCTCCTTATGGATTGATAATATTTGAAAATAATAATACAATAATTAAGATTCCAAGCAATACTCTATAATAAACAAAAATAAATGTACTGCGTTTTTTTAAAAATTTAAGCAGAAAATCAATTGCCAGGTATCCGCTAAGAGCAGAGAAAATTGTGGCAATGACCAAACTTTCGATCATAGAGCTGTCTAAAAAACTTAAAGCCTCAGATAATTGAAACAGCCCGCTGGCAAATACAGCAGGAATACTGATTAAAAATGAAAACCGAGCTGCAGCTTCTCTGTTTAGTCCAACAAACATACCGCCAGTCATTGTAACCCCTGACCGTGATGCACCAGGAACCAATGAAAAAACCTGTGCTAACCCAATTAATAATGCGTCCTTCACTGAAATGTCTTTCATCTCTTTTTTGAATGATGCAATTTTCTCAGCTAACGCAAGCAGTGCAGCAAAAAACAATATACTAAAAGTAATAACATAAAGGTTTTTTGTAAGCGGTCCCTCTATGAGTTCTTTGAATAATATTCCAAGAGTAAATATAGGTATCGAGCCCAAAATAATTAACCATCCAAGTTTTGAATTGAGTGATTGATCCGAAAAGGTTTTTCGTCTGTTTATGTTCTCGATAATAAAATCTCTAAATATATTAATAATATCTTTCCAGAAATAAATTAGTACTGCTAATAAGGTTCCAAGCTGTATAATAGCTAGGAACGAGGTCCACTTTTCTGGGTTTTCATTGGAAATTAAATTCATCAGTTTTCCGGTAAGCGTAACATGACCGGTGCTGCTTATCGGCAGGAACTCTGTAATGCCTTGAACAATACCAAGAATTATCGCTTCAATTGTACTCAAAGTTACTCCTTAAAAGAAATATGATATTCCCAACCTTAAACTAACAGCCAGCGAGTTTAGGTTAACACCATCAAACTGCTGATTTATTTTTTCATTCTCGCTTTTAGGTTCTCCAATTGCATCATACTTTAGATCAGCGCCTATGCTGGCAAAAAAATTATTTCCGAGAAGTGTGTTGCCCTCGGTTCTTAATATAAAGCCATAACCTGTACTTGAATAATTATTTACAAAATTTGTTCCTGGAAATGACAAATCAACATTGGCAAAACGAATACCAAAACCTCCGCCAACTTTAAGATTGTAGCCCCCGCCTGTTATAACATAATACCCAAGAAAGGAAGGCGATATTACATTGTATGATATTTCATATTTTCCAAGATCGCTTGAAAAGTTATATGAATTTAATAGATAGCCAAGCTCTGCTCCAAGATGAAATTCTTTTGAGGCAAAATACCCAAACTCGCCGGAAAAATTAATTGCGGAATTAAAATCATTAAGAGGATTATCGCCAACTGGAAATGTCTGATTTATGTAGTCATTTAGCGATGGTGTATTTGCGAAATCAATTCCCATGCTTGCCCTAATAGAATACTG
>JACAFC010000247.1 GCA_013388515.1 Ignavibacteriaceae bacterium
CCCTTTGGGAAGGTGCGAAGCTTGATCTCAATTGGAAAGTTGGCTGGTCAATAAACAAAAGCAGCAATTTAAAATCTGATGCTGACGGAAGGACTACTGTAACAAATCTAACCTCATCAGGTACAATCGATAGATCATTTTTATCGTTTCCACCATCATTGTTTTTAAGTGTATTTAACAGTGGAATAAAAAGGGTGAATGAACTATATGACCCTGAGGCACCAAACTCAAGGGAAAATCTATCTAATGCATTCGTAACAGGATTTGAGAGTTTTCCAATTTTTGCCAAACTTGGTTTCCTGAAAGACGTTGTAAAATATATCCCGAGACCAAACTGGAGAATATCTTGGGATGGATTAGAAACATTCTTTATTTTCAAATCCTTTGCAAAACGGGTAAGTTTAACTCATGAATATCGTTCGGGCTATACTGAGGGCTGGAAGTTGACACCTGATGGAACTAAAGAAATTCTTACTCAAAGAATCGATTATGCATTTTCACCATTGGCAGGTTTTAATTTTACCTTTGCAGACCTTTGGGGTGGAAATTTAATAAGCAGCGTAAAGTACTCAACTCGAACAAGCTTTGATTTAGGTAGTTCGACGAGAAATATTACTGAAACTTTTTCACGGGACATTGGAATTACCGCCGGTTTTAGCAAAAGTGGTTTTGAGCTACCCTTATTTGGGGTTTATCTTAAAAATGATATTGAATTCAGTTTCTCATACAACAGCACTAAAAACTCAACAGTTATATATGACATGAATGAATTTGTTGAAGATGGAACGCCCAAAGACGGTACAATAAGAACAACGCTTGAACCGCGAATTAAGTATACAATCAGTTCAAAAGTTACTATTTCCATTTTTTACAGAAGGTCGTCGGTTGAACCTGAGGGTGCTGCAAGAATACCGCCGACAACTACTAATGAAGCCGGATTAGACGTACATATTTCAATAAATTAATATAATTCCCTGTACTTTCGTGAAATAAAAATAGAATAATGATGAACAAACAGAATAGACTTTTATGGGTTGACGATGAGATAGAACTATTACGGTCTCATATAATTTTCTTAGCTGAAAAAGGATACGTTGTTGACACAGTAACCAATGGTGAAGATGCGATTTCTTCAGTGAAAGAAAACGAGTATGATTTAATTTTCCTTGATGAGATGATGGCGGGAATGGGTGGATTGGAAACTTTGGGACAAATCAAGGAAATTAATCCAAACATACCAGTTGTTATGGTTACAAAGAATGAAGAAGAGAGTTTGATGAATGAAGCAATTGGTTTTAAAATTTCTGATTACTTAACGAAGCCGGTAAATCCGAGTCAAATTTTGTTAGTGTGTAAAAAAATTCTGGAAGGGAAAAAAATAAAAGGGGAATATGCTGCAAAGGACTATCTCCAGGATTTTAATCAGATTTCGCACGCCATGCTTCAAAATATGGATTCGGACGAATGGATTGAAATCTACTTGAAACTAGTCAACTGGGATTTGGAACTTGACATTCATCCGGAAATTGGGCTGCGGCAAACTTTTATTGATCAGAAAAGAGAAGCAAATAAGGAGTTCTCAAAGTTTGTTGAAAATAATTACCGCGATTGGATAAATTCCTCTTCATTTGAAAATAGGCCAACACTAACAGTTGACATATTGAACAAATATTTGGTGGATGAAGTTAAAAATTGTGATAATGTTTTCTTCTTTGTTCTTGATTGCCTCCGCTTAGATCAGTGGCTGGTGATGGAGAAACATCTTACAGATTTGTTTAAAATTGATAAGAGCTACTACTACTCTATTTTGCCTACAGCAACGCCTTATGCTCGTAATTCATTGTTTGGTGGTTTGTTCCCCTCTGAGATAGAAAAATACTATCCTCAATTGTGGCAAGGCAGTGATGACGATGAAAATAGCATGAATAAGTTTGAAAAGGAATTACTTCAATTATTTTTTGACAGAAAAAAAATCAAGCTAAAAAATGATTTGAAATACATAAAAATTATTGATCCCGAAGTAGGTCGAAATTTTGAGCAGAATATACTTTCATACCAGAATACGCATCTAACAGCAGTAGTAGTGAATTTCTTAGACATGATTGCACACGGTAGATCTGATTCTGAGATACTTAAGGAGATTGCACCTGATGAATCCGCATATCGTTCACTTACGAATAGCTGGTTTATGCATTCATCTCTTTTATCAACCTTAAAATCGATTTCAACTTTGAAAAAATCAAAAATAATTATTACTACAGATCACGGCAGTATAAGATCTCTTCGTGGTGCAAAAGTACTTGGTGATAGGGAAGCTTCTGCTAATCTGAGATTCAAGTATGGCAGAAATTTAAAAGTGGACGACAAACATGCTGTTTATATCAAAAATGCTTCCGACTATAAACTTCCTAAGCGAGGAGTAACAATCAACTATATAATTGCTAAAGAAGATTACTATTTTGTTTATCCAACTGATTATCATAAATATCTAACTTATTACAAAGACACTTTCCAGCATGGTGGTATTTCTTTAGATGAAATGCTTTTACCAATTATAGTGATGGAACCTAAATAATATGGAATTCCCGTTTTTTGCAATTGTAAATTCAGAGGAAGAAACTGAAGCAATTGCTAGGTCATTTTCTACAAATTTGAAAAATGGTACGGTTGTGGTTCTTTCCGGTGAGTTAGGTGCTGGTAAAACTTTTTTTGTAAAAAAAACTCTTTCTGCTTTTGGAATTAATTGGGTAAACAGTCCTACGTTTGCAATAGTTAACGAGTACAGCAGCTCTCACAAGTTTTATCATATAGACTTTTATAGAATAAAAACTGTCGGTGAGTTAATTGAAATAGGATTCGAAGATTATCTAAATGACGAAACAGCCATTATATTTATCGAGTGGGGAAATTTATTTCCACAAATTCTGCCGCGCAAAAGAATTGAAGTTACCATAAGTATAAAGCACAATAGTACAAGAGAGATAAGTATAACCGATGTTTGATAAACTGCCAATATTAGCAATAGAAACTTCTCAAATTTATTGTGGTGCTTGTGTTTATTTTGATGAACAAAAACATTTTGAACTAAGTATTAATCAGAGGAACTCTCATGCAGAAAAGATATTTGAAATCATAGATAAGGTCATAATAACATCCGGTATTCAACTTTCTGATTTAAAAGCAATTTCAGTTTCAGCAGGTCCTGGTTCCTTCACAGGATTGAGAATTGGTATGTCGGCAGCTAAGGGTATAGCAACTGGGTTAGGTATTCCAATCATTCCAGTTCCAACTTTTGAGGCGCTAGCATTTCAATTATCAAATCAACTTTGTGATGGAACCAACTTCATTATTGCAAATAAGGTAAATTCAGAAGAGATTTATTTTGCCAAGTTTCAAGTTAAAGCTAATAATTATATATTTACGCAGCATTTGCAGATTGTAACTTTAGATGATGTAGTGAATCTTACAAATAATTGTTTGATTTTTGGAAATGCTGATTTTAAAAATGTATCCACAGATTTAATTCACGAAGTAACAAGTCCTAAACCGGAATTTGTAGCAAAATGGGCACACTATTTTGGGTTTCAAAAAATAATCTATGATTTTGAATCTCTTGAGCCTAATTATTTGAAAGAATTTATAATAAGGGATAAATCAAAATGATTAAAAGTATTTTAATGATTTTATTTACGGTTGCATCTATAACTTTTGCCCAACTGGTCGCACCAAAGGCATCAGTAAGCGATGAGGAATTTGATTTTGGTAATATCGAGCAAGGTAAAATTGTTGAGCATAATTTTGTATTGGTAAATACTGGCGGTGATTTACTTAAAATTTCAAATGTTCGGGCGACTTGCGGTTGTACTGCGGCAAAACCAGACAAATCTGAACTTAAGCCTGGAGAATCTACTTCTATTAAAGTTACCTTTAATTCAGCTGGGAGAATGGGTCAGCAGCAAAAGTTTGTTTACCTCTCAACAAATGATCCAGCTAATTCGGAACTTATGTTAAAGATTAAAGGAAATGTTATATCTGCAATAAATTCTACAGAAGAAGTTAAAAAACCGAGAATATTTTTGCCTGAAATAAATCATAATTTTGGTAAAGTTAAGGAAGGTGCAGTAGTTAGCCATGTATTTAAAATAGTTAATAAAGGTAAAGCTACTCTTGAGATATTGGAAGTAAAAACATCTTGCGGATGTACAGCGGCATTGCTAAATAATAAAAAAATTGAACCTGGAAAAGAAGGCACACTCAAAGTGGACCTGGATACTAAAAATCGCTCAGGCCAATTAAGCCGGACTATAACAATATTATCTAACGATTCTGAGCAGCAAAATAGGGTACTTACAATATCAGCTGAAATTATAAAAGCAGGTAACTGATGGCTTGGTTTAAAAGATCCAAAGAAAATATCTCACCCGATACTTTAAAGAAAGAGCTGCCTGATGGTTTGTGGGAGAAATGTCCCAACTGTGGTGAAATTATTCACAAAAAACAGTTAGAATCAAATCTATGGACATGTTCAAAGTGTAACTTCCATTTTAGAATTGGGAGTGATGAGTATATTAAAATATTATTAGATGAAGGTTCATTTAAGGAAGTTAATCGGAAAATGAGATCAGCAGATCCTTTGGAATTCGTTGATACTAAAAAATATTCCAGCAGAATTAATGACACTATTAAAAAATTAGGCCTTTTTGATGCAATAAAAACGGGTACCGGCAAGATCAATAATCAAGACGTTGCTTTTGGATGTATGGACTTTAAATTCATCGGCGGAAGCATGGGCTCCGTTGTTGGTGAAAAAATTGCACGTCTAACTGATATTGCATACAAAAACAATATTCCACTGATTATCATATCGGCAAGTGGTGGTGCCAGAATGATGGAAGGTGCGTTTTCATTGATGCAAATGGCTAAAACAAGTTCAAGGTTAGCCCGTTTAGCGGAGGCGAAAATACCGTATATCTCTGTTGTTACAGATCCTACAACCGGTGGAACAACAGCTAGTTATGCAATGCTTGGCGATATTAATATTGCAGAACCTCAAGCTCTTGTAGGATTTGCTGGTCCACGAGTTATAAGACAAACGATAGGTAAGGATCTACCTGAAGGATTTCAACGATCGGAATTTCTGCTTGAGCATGGATTTATTGATATAATTGTTGCAAGAAAAGAATTGAAGGAGACAATATCTAATCTTATCAACTTATTTAACTAGTATTCAATCTAGCTTTATCGCTCTTCAGAAGAATTTCTATCTAAGACTAACATCACCAAAATGGATTATCTCTGTTTTCTGATTGACTTTCAAAATTAAAAAACCATTTTCATCTATATCCTCGAATATACCTTCTCTTAATTTTTCTCCCTCAATTATTGTTACACGTTTTCCAATCATCTCACAACGTTCTCTCCACTCATTCAGAATATTATTTTTTTGCTGAACTGTTTTAATTAGTTCTTCCTCAAAAGTGTTTAAATATTCAGCAAGAAAAATTTCACGATTTATACTTTTTCCAAGTTCATTCTTAAGAGATGTGGGAGTTAATAAGAACTTTGGCGGAAAATTTCCTTGATTTACATTTATTCCTATTCCAATTATAGCTTGCTTTACTTTTTGTCCCTCAAAAGAAGATTCAATCAAAATTCCTGCAACTTTTTTAGAATCGATTAATACATCATTAGGCCACTTTAAATTTGGTCGTATTTGATATTGATTTTCTAGGACTAATGAAAGTGAAAGCGCTGAAGTAAAATTTAGGAGATTAAGATTTTCTGGCAAATTTTTCTTTGAATTAATCAAAATTGAAAATGTAAGATTAAGTCCTGTTTGGCTTTGCCAAATACGGTTTTTCCTTCCGCGTCCCTCAGACTGATATTCTGCTAAAACCACTGTTCCGTTAGGGAGTTTTTCAGAGGAACCTCTATTTAAGTAGGCATTGGTTGAATCAATTTCGTTTGTATATATGAAATTTCGGCCAATGAAATCTGTATCTAGCTTAATATCAAACTCATCTAAATTAAAAAGTCTTTCCATAGTGTATATTATCTTTAAATATTGCTATAATGACTTAAAATGTGTGACATTATTTTTATGACTGACATTTAGACTCATGTTCAGACATCTTTACAAAAGGATTTTATTGTTACCCTCCAAAAAATGAAGAAATAATCAATATTATTGATAATCATTTAACTGGCACAATAATTAAGGCTATAATTTCAACTAATAATTTATCAAACGGAGAATAAATGACTATAATAAAAATGGAACCTATGACTGAATTTGCTGGATTTGGAGAAAACTTGTATAAAACCAATGAAGATTTCCAATACACAAATGATATAAATAATTCATTCAGTCCAAAAATAGATATTTCTGAAGACGAAAAAAACTTTTACTGGGAAGCTGAATTGCCTGCAGTAAAAAAAGAAGACATTAATATTGTACTGAAGAATAATATTTTAACAATTAAGGGGCAAAAAAGATTTAGTGACGAAAAGAAAAAAAAATCTTTGATATTTGATGAACGAAATTACGGATCTTTTGAACGTACTTTCACCTTGAATGAGGAAACCAATCCGGATTCAGCTTATGCAGAATTTGAAAACGGTGTTTTAAAAATAGTCATTGAGAAAGTTACTGAAAAGAAAACCGACAAACGACAAATAATAGTTAAGTAAGAAAATAGTTTTATTAATAATTGAAATCAGAAGGAGAAAATCTAAAATGGGAAAAATTATTGGAATAGATCTCGGAACAACCAACTCTTGTGTTGCAGTAATGGAAGGCAATGATCCGGTTGTAATTCCTAATTCAGAAGGTGGAAGGACGACACCATCTATTGTGGGGTTTACAAAAACTGGTGAAAGATTAGTTGGTCAACCCGCTAAGCGACAGGCTATTACTAATCCAAAAAATACAGTCTTCTCTATAAAAAGGTTCATGGGTCGATTTGTGAACGAGGTGAGTGAAGAGCGTACAAAAGTTCCTTACGAAGTTGTTTCTGGTGACGGTAACTCCGCAAGAGTTAAAATAGCTGATAGAGTTTATTCTCCACCAGAAATCAGTGCTATGATTCTTCAAAAAATGAAAAAGACGGCAGAAGATTATTTAGGGCAGCCTGTTACCGATGCAGTAATAACTGTTCCAGCTTATTTTAACGACTCACAAAGACAAGCTACCAAAGATGCTGGTGAAATAGCTGGATTAAATGTTCGAAGAATTATTAATGAACCTACCGCTGCTGCGCTGGCTTATGGGTTAGATAAAAAAGAAAAATATCATAAAGTAGCAATCTATGATCTCGGCGGCGGAACTTTTGATATTTCTATTCTTGAACTTGGTGATGGTGTTTTTGAAGTTAAATCATCAAACGGAGATGGACATCTTGGGGGTGATGATTTCGATCAAAGAATAGTTGACTACCTTGCCGACGAATTCAAAAAGAACGAAGGTATTGATTTACGCAAAGATCCAATGGCTTTGCAAAGACTGAAGGAAGCTGCTGAAAAAGCGAAGATTGAATTGTCATCTTCGGTTTCAACCGATGTTAATCTTCCATTTATTACTGCTACTCAAGATGGACCAAAGCACATGAACATTACTATTTCTCGCGCAAAACTTGAGCAGTTAATTGATGACCTAGTTAAAAGAACTAAAATTCCGTGTGAAACCGCTTTAAAAGATTCGGGATATTCTGCAAAAGATATTGATGAAGTAATTCTTGTTGGCGGTTCTACCAGAATTCCAATGGTTCAAGAATTAGTAAAGAACATTTTCGGAAAAGAACCTCATAAGGGTGTAAATCCTGATGAAGTTGTGGCTATTGGCGCTGCAATTCAAGGCGGTGTGTTAACTGGTGATGTTAAAGATGTTTTATTACTCGATGTAACTCCGCTTTCACTTGGAATTGAAACTCTGGGCGGTGTAATGACAAAACTAATTGATGCAAATACAACTATACCGACTAAGAAGAGTGAAGTATTTTCAACAGCTTCTGACAATCAGCCATCTGTTGAAATTCATATTCTGCAAGGTGAAAGACCAATGGCTGCTGATAACAGAACGCTTGGAAGATTTCATCTAGATGGAATTCCACCTGCACCGCGTGGTGTTCCTCAAATTGAAGTTACGTTTGATATTGATTCGAATGGTATTCTTCATGTGGCTGCAAAAGATAAAGCTACAAACAAAGAACAAAGCATCCGAATTACTTCTTCAAGCGGTTTATCTAAGGAAGAAGTTGAGAAAATGAAACGGGATGCTGCCGAACATGCTGCTGAAGATAAATCGAAGAAAGAAGCCGTTGAGATTAAAAACCAAGCTGACAGTTTGGTTTTCCAAACCAAAAAGCAGATAACTGAGATGGGCGATAAAATGTCTGCAACCTCAAAGTCAAGACTCGAAGCTGAGATCAAGAAAGTTGAAGATGCAATTGCTACAAACAATACTTCAACAATAAAATCAGCTACTGAAGCTTTGAATAAAGTTTGGAGTGAAGTTGCTTCTGAAATGTACGCACAAGCTGGCGCCGCTGGTCAGCCTCAGCATGAAACACCAAATGCTGGACAACAGCAGACCTCCGATCAACCAAAGAAAGATGAAAAGGAAGTTCAAGATGCTTCGTACGAAGTTGTTGATGATGAAAATGAAAAAAATAAGAAGAAATAATTGGTGAAAAATTAATTTGAATATATTATAAAAGGAGATAACAATGAATAATAAAGATCTTATATCGGTTAAAGAAACTGAACATTCTTCAATGGATGAAATTCTTCAGAAGGAAGCTTTCCTTGCACCATTGACTGATATATTTGAAAACGAAGACGAGTTTGTTTTAGTAGCAAATATGCCTGGTGTTCCGAGAGAAAATATTCAATTGAAGCTGGAAGACACATCTTTAACTATTTTCGGCAGGATTAATTTTTCTGAAGCAATTAAACGAAATTATATCCTAAACGAGAATGAAATTGGAAATTACTATCGAAAGTTTAACATCTCGAATAGCATCGATGAAACTGGCATTGAAGCTAAGTATGAGAATGGTCAACTTATAGTTAAACTGCCAAAGCATGATCGTGTAAAACCGAGAACAATAAGTATCAGATAAAAGTAAATTTCATTTAAATCAAAGCCCATCAATATGATGGGCTTTTTTATTTACACATTTATTTCAGCATTTCGCTTTATTCGCTTGAATTCTTATTTTTCCTCCAGATAAATTTGAGTTTGCCTCAGCTAAATGACATTAAGTTCGAAAAAGAATAGAATAATATTTATTGATTTACTACGTGCATTTGCTGTTCTTCAGATGGTACAAGGCCATACGGTGGATGTTTTGCTTGCAAATGATTATAGAGATCTAAACTCAATATTTTTCTCAATATGGTTTTTTATGAGGGGTATGACTGCTCCCATCTTTCTTTTTACCTCAGGTACAGTGTTTACCTATTTATTCAGATTAGCTAAAGAACCATTTTTCAAAAATCCCCGTGTAAAAAAGGGAATTTTTAGATTTATTTTGCTAGTGAGTTTAGGATATTTAATTAGGTTTCCGTCATTTGATATTTTCGATTATTCGTTAGTTACACCACTACAATGGTCAATATTTTTTGCTGTGGATGTACTGCAGCTAATAGGTTTTGGAATACTTTTTATCCTAATTGGTGCTTTTATTTCAGAAAAGATAGGTAAGAAAGATAATTTAGTTTTTTCGATTGCTGCAATTTTCTTTTTTGCTTTATGGCCCTGGGTTGCTCAATTTCCTTGGTCAGATTATATGCCAGTACCTATAGCAGGTTATTTTTATCAAAAACACGGATCGCTGTTTCCTCTTTTTCCTTGGGTAGGGTTTTTATTCTGCGGTGCGATGCTTGGCAGTTATTTGGCAAATAATCCTGCTATCTTTAAAACCCCACAGTTTAGTATTAAATTAGGTGTATGGGGAATGCTTCTGATATTTATTTTTAGTGTAATAAAATCTGTTGAGATTAGTACAGAAAATCTCACGATTAAATACTGGACTGAGTCGATTGGATTAATATTTTTAAGAGTTGGTTTTGTGTTAATACTTAATTCTTTAGTGTCATTTATTTCACTTAAATTAAGTAGTATTCCTAAGTTGTTTGTACTAATTGGCAGAAATACGCTCCTAATTTATGTTGTACATTTGATAATCCTATACGGAAGTGCTTGGACTCCTGGCTTAGTTATATTATTCGATAAAAAAATGGGTGTATGGAGTACAATTGGAACTGCAATTCTTATGATTGTAACAATGACCATTTTGGTAATCGCAATTCATAAATTAAAAATCAGAAATAAAGAAATAATCACATAATAAAATACAGATGAGAAAATCTTCAAATACAAATCCTGAATTGAATGACGAAGAAAAAAAAATTGAGCAAACTCTGCGACCGAAATTAATTTCGGAGTTTGATGGACAGAAAAATATAACTGATAATCTCAATGTGTTTATTTCGGCAGCAAAAAAACGAAAAGAAGCGCTCGATCACGTGCTACTTACTGGGCCTCCCGGATTAGGTAAAACCACTTTAGCAAATATTATTGCAAATGAATTAGGTGTAAAATTAAAAATAACTTCAGGCCCTGTTCTCGAAAAACCTGGTGACCTTGCCGGAATTTTAACAAATCTTGAAGAAAAATCAGTCCTATTTATTGATGAAATACATCGTTTGAGTCCTGTTGTTGAAGAATATCTTTATTCAGCAATGGAAGATTATAAACTTGATATTATGATTGACAGCGGACCGAATGCTCGTTCTGTACAAATTAGTTTACCAAAGTATACGTTAGTGGGAGCAACAACTCGCGCCGGAATGTTAACCTCTCCTTTAAGAGACAGGTTTGGGATTAAATTCAGATTGGATTATTACCAAGCTGAAACTTTAAATGGAATTATTCAGCGTTCGGCAAGGATACTGAATCAGAAAATTAATTCCGAAGCCTCATATGAAATTGCAAAACGCTCTAGAGGAACTCCAAGAATTGCTAATCGTTTACTTAGACGAACACGAGACTTTGCTGACTTTGAAAATAAAACTTCTATTGATTTGGAGGTGTCAAAAAAAGCTCTAAAAGCTCTTGAGGTTGACGAATATGGGTTGGACCAAATGGATAAGGATATTATTATAGCGATTATTGAAAAATACAAAGGCGGCCCTGTAGGTTTAAATACACTTGCAGTTTCCGTAAATGAAGAGCCCGGTACAATTGAAGAAGTGTATGAACCATTTCTTATTCAACAAGGGTTTATTCAACGCACACCACGAGGTAGAGAGGTTACTCATTTAGCCTATGAACGATTTGGTAAAAAAAATAAAGGTGAAATAAACCAAAGTCTTTTTGATTAAATAAATAATTAAAGAGTGATATGAAAAAAATATTCTTAATCACAGTGTTGATTATCTCTAATAATATCCTTTCGCAAGATGAATTTATTCCGTTAAATATAAAAGCAGCTTTTGAAAAAGGAACAAGATCAATTGATGGAAAACCTGGTAAAAATTATTGGCAAAATTCAGCTGATTATGAAATTAAGATAAAGTTGGACCCATACAAAAAATGGATTGTTGGTAGCGAAAAGGTAAAATATTATAATAACAGCCCAGATTCACTTGCTGAATTAGTTTTTCGTCTTTATCAAAATTTTTATAGAAAAAATTCAGCGAGAAACTTCCAAATCTCAACTGAGTCAATTACCAACGGCGTTGAAATTGAACATTTTGAACTTAATGGTGAATTATTGAATCTTCGAAAGGAATCGATAGCTGAGTTTAGTAACACAAACCTTATAATAAAACTTGGAAAAAAAATTGCACCAAAGTCTACTGTAACATTGTTAATAAACTGGAATCATGAAATACCTGGAGGCACTCCCATCAGAACAGGAATGTATGATTCATCAACATTTTTTATCGCATATTGGTATCCTCAGATTTCTGTTTATGATGACATAGATGGATGGGATAAAATTGATTTTAACGGCGAGCAGGAGATGTATAATGATTTTAATAATTACGATGTGCAAATTGAAGTACCAAATAAATTTGGAATTTGGGCAACAGGTGTTTTACAGAATCCTGATGAAGTACTTCATCCGAAAATAATTGACAGATTTTATGCAGCCCACAAATCGGAAGAAGTTGTTCATATAATAACTAAGGAAGATTATCAAAACGGTAATGTTTTTTCATCTAAAGAAGAGACAAATACATGGATGTTTAAAGCTGAAAATGTCTCAGATTTTGCCTTTGGATGCAGCGACCACTTTTTGTGGGATGCCGTTAACTTTAAACCCGATTATAATTCAAACCGAAATGTATTTATCTCAGCAGCATACAATCCACATTCACCTGATTTTCACAAAGTAGCGCAAGTTGCTAAGGAAGCACTCTTATACTTTACTACTGATTTACCAGGGGTTCCATACCCTTACCCGTCATTTACTGCTTTCAATGGCGGCGGGGGAATGGAATTTCCTATGATAATTAATGATGAATCCAATACAACAGAAGCGGGGACAATTGGGCTAACCTCACATGAAGCTGCACATACATAC
>JACAFC010000230.1 GCA_013388515.1 Ignavibacteriaceae bacterium
GAATTGGCTAGGGTAGATCCGGCTGTCTCACTTTCAGTGGCTGCCCATAATGGGCTTTGTACAAACCACCTCTATCTATATTCCAACGAAGATCAGCGAAGGAAATATCTTCCTGACTTAACTTCAGGTAAAAAAATCGGAGCGTGGGGATTAACTGAATCAGTTTCAGGAAGTGATGCTGCTAGTTTAATGTCCACAGCTATTAAATCTGGCAATAAATTCATTTTGAATGGAAGCAAAACTTTTATCACTCACGGTGGTGTTGGCGAAACAGCAGTCATAATGGCAATTACCAATAAGGATAAAGGTAAAAAGGGAATTTCTGCCTTCATTCTTGAAAAAGGGATGAAAGGATTTAGTGCCGGTAAAAAAGAAGACAAACTTGGAATGCGTGCAAGTGAAACAACTCAACTTATTTTTGATAATTGTGAAGTGCCGGAAGAAAATCTTTTAGGTAACGAAGGCGAAGGTTTTATTCAAGCAATGAAAATTTTGGAAGGCGGAAGAATATCTATTGCCGCATTAAGTGTTGGGCTCGCACAAGGCTGCCTTGACGCCTGCATAAAATATTCTAAAGAAAGAAAACAGTTTGGAAAAAGTTTGAGCGAGTTCCAGGCAACGCAGTTCAAACTTTCAAAAATGGCAACAGACATTGAAGCAGCAAGATTATTAACCTATCGTGCCGCGGTTATAAAAGACCAAGGCAAACCAATTACAACAGAAGCTGCTATGGCTAAACTTTTTGCGAGCGAAATAGCTGAGAGAGCCGCAAGCGAAGCCGTTCAAATTTTTGGAGGGTATGGATATACAAAAGATTATCCTGTAGAAAAATTTTACCGTGATGTAAAACTTCTAACTATTGGTGAAGGTACTTCGGAAATTCAAAGAATTGTAATTGCAAAGGATTTATTGAAAGATTAACACGGATTTGTCACACTACGCTTGTCGAAGTGTGACTAACCGGCATTTATCAGTCTTCAACATGCCTGTCTGCCGACAGGCAGGCTCGGCCTGACAAATGCCTAACATTAAATTAAAGCTGGACTATTTCTTGTTCAAGAATTTTCTACCTAAAAATTTATGCTTATATGAAAAAAATCGGCAGCTCAATTCAAGAAAATGAAACTTATCTCAAGCGAGATGATTATCAGAGAGAACTTCTTCGCAAACTAAATGCGTTAAGAGATAAGATTAAACTTGGGGGTGGACAAAAAGCCATCGAAAAGCATAAAGCTAAAGGCAAATTGACTGCAAGAGAAAGGATTAAAAAATTAGTCGATGACGAAAAATCTTTTTTTGAACTGAGTTTATTTGCAGCTCACGATATGTACAACGAGTACGGCGGAGCACCTTCATCTGGTACTATTTATGGCATTGGCAAAATTAAAAGCAAGAACCATGTGATTGTTGCAAACGATGCAACTGTAAAAGCCGGTGCTTGGTTTCCAATAACTGCAAAGAAAAACCTTCGTGCTCAAGAAATTGCAATGGAGAATCATTTACCTATAATTTATCTTGTTGACAGCGCAGGTGTATTTCTTCCACTGCAAGACGAAATCTTTCCTGACAAAGAACACTTCGGAAGAATTTTCAGAAACAATGCAGTTATGTCTGCAATGGGAATTCCACAGATTGCCGCAATCATGGGTCCGTGTGTTGCTGGTGGGGCATATCTACCAATTATGTCAGATGAAGCTCTTATTGTTGAGGGTGAAGGATCTGTATTTCTTGCTGGTTCACATTTAGTAAAAGCCGCAATTGGTGAAGTTATTAATAATGAACAGCTTGGCGGTGCAAGAGTACAATCTAATATTTCAGGTGTAACAGATTACATCATGAAAAACGACGATGAATGTATAGACACAATTAGGAGTCTGGTATCAAAATTTGGAGAACGACCTGCAGCAGGCTTCAATCGTGAAAAAAGTAAACCCCCTCTCTACTCTCAAAAAGAAATTTATGGTTTACTTCCAGAAGATACCGTAAAACCATACGATATGTACGAAGTGATTGCACGAATTGTTGATGAATCATCTATTGATGAATACAAAGCTGGTTATGGGAAAACTTTAATAACTGCTTATGCAAGAATAGATGGCTGGGCGGTTGGAATAGTTGCAAATCAAAGATTGGTAGTTAAAACTGAAACTAATGAAATGCAGGTTGGCGGTGTTATTTATTCCGATAGCGCAGACAAAGCAACTCGTTTTATTATGAACTGTAATCAACGAAAAATTCCGTTAGTATTTCTGCAAGATGTAACCGGATTCATGGTTGGCTCGCGTGCTGAACATGGAGGGATCATAAAAGATGGCGCAAAGATGGTCAATGCAGTTGCTAACTCTGTCGTTCCTAAAATCACAATTATTGTAGGAAACAGCTTTGGTGCAGGCAACTATGCAATGTGCGGAAAAGCTTATGATCCCAGATTTATTTTTGCTTATCCAAACGACAAGATAGCTGTTATGGGATCTTCGCAAGCAAGCAGTGTTTTGCTGGATATAAAACTTAAACAAGTGGATAAAGAAGAAAAACATTTTACTGAGAACGACAAAAAGAAATTGCTTGATGAAATCGCCAAAGCATACGAAGAAAAAAATAACCCTCTTTATGCTGCTGCAAGACTTTGGATTGATGAAATAATTGACCCTGCTTTGACAAGAGACTATATTTCTATGTGCATTGAAGTCGCAAATAATAATCCTGAAATTCCCAAGTTTAATACTGGGGTAATACAGACATAATAAGTTGTTTTTTAGTCTGCTCAACATTCGGTTCGGTTTCAAATTGCAAAGACACCTTCTCAATTTTTAATATTTGCATTATATTTGATCGAGAAAAAGATAATAATCCCGATGGACAAGAAATTAAAACAAGTCGTACACCTTATTATTGAGGATATTAACCCCAAACAAATCATTTTGTTCGGTTCAAGAGCAAAAGAAAAAAACTCTCATTCCTCTGATTATGACGTAGCAGTTGATGCTAAAAAAATTAGATTTAGAGATAAAAGAAAATTAATAGATCGGATTGAGGCAATAATCGGATTGCATAGTATTGATTTAATTTTTTTCAACGATGTTGATGCTGATTTTAAAGAAATAATTTTAAGAACTGGGAAAGTTATTTATGAACGATGAGTTAAAATATTCCACGATAAAATTTGACAAAGCTTTAAAACGACTTGAGCTTGGTATAAATAAAGCAAAGGATCAGCTTGATAATGATGGTGTAATTCAACGATTCGAATTTACATTTGAGCTTGCTTGGAAAACCGTTAGGTTGTTTTTACTGAATGAAGGCATAATTACAAGATCGCCAAAAGAAGCTTTGAGACAAGCTTTCAAGTTTGGTTTGATTACCGACGAAGAAACATTTATTGATATGCTTTCAGATAGGAATCAAACGGTTCATATTTACAGTGAGCAAATGTCGAAAGATATTGTTACCCGAATCAAAAAAAATTACTTGTTACTTCTTAAAAAGTTAGCCGAAGAATTAAAAATTCAATCAAAGAAATAATTTGCTGCTACTTGCACTCCTTACCATCTGCTCTTATTTCATCTTTCCCCAGCAAAGCAAGCTTTCAAAATCAGTAAATATTATTTCAGAGTACATCGCATCGGAAGCTTTCATAACACTAAAAACGGAAATAGGCGATCTAAAAGCTGCAGACTCAATCTACATTCAATCAATCAATAATTCGAGCGGCGATTATTCCGAAGCACTCTTAGCATTAACTTTCGCAACAGTTCCTTACAAAGAAGTGCCAATTCAAATTCCACTGCTTAATACAATAATAAACTATCCACTAATATCTGCATCCGATTCGATCTTTAGTGTAAAAAATAAAAACCTTCCGCGCTATATTTTTTTTGATAGCCCAGGTGATAGTTACGGCGATAAGGATAAACTTGCACATTTTTTCGGCAGTGCCTACATTTCCTTTGCTTCAAACATTTTTGATTTAGGCAATCCTATTGGTTATTTTGTAGAAGTATTTGAGGAATCTTTTAAAGTTCAATCATTTGTAGATGATAGAGACTTAATGACAAATCAACTTGGAAATACTTTTGGTTCACTGCTTAAACTAAATAAGAACATTATGCCCTCACAAATATTAATCCTTAGAACTTTAACAAACTTTAGTTTTAATTTATGAATTCTATATTAATCATTGACGATGAAAAGGAAATCTGTGAAAGTGTAAAGATGATTCTCGATTTCGAGGGTTATCAAACCGATTATTCATTTTTACCTTCTGAAGGAATAAACAAAATTGAAACACAGAATTATTCCGCTGTGCTTCTTGATATTCAAATGCCAGAAATGAATGGCTTTGAGGTATTAAGGAAAGTAAAAGAGAAACATCTAAATCTTCCCGTAATTATTATAACTGCACATGGCAGCATTGAGAATGCAATTAAAGCAACTAAACTTGGCGCATTTGATTTTATTGAAAAACCAATTGACCGCGACAAATTGCTAATCAGTGTTAGAAATGCTGTTGAACATAATAAGCTTTTGCTGGACAATGAGGAAATGAAGCGCACTATTTTCGGCGAAGGAAAAATTTTAGGTAAGAGCAAAGCGATTCAAAACATCCTTCAGCTAATTGAAAAAGTTGCGCCGCTTGATACAAGGGTTTTAATTACCGGCGAAAATGGAACAGGAAAAGAGCTTGTCGCTCGTGCTATACACAATAAAAGTTTGCGAAAGGAGAAACCTTTTATTGAAGTTAATTGTGCCGCAATTCCCAACGAGTTAATAGAATCAGAATTGTTTGGACATGAGAAGGGCTCTTTTACCGGTGCAGTTCAACAAAAAATTGGAAAGTTTGAACTTGCCAATAAAGGCACAATTTTCCTTGACGAAGTTGGTGATATGAGTCCCCAGGCACAAGCAAAAGTTTTACGTGTTATTGAGGATGGTAAGCTTGAACGTGTTGGCGGTACAAAAAAAATTGAAGTTGATGTTCGGATAATTTCTGCAACAAATAAAAATTTAGTTGAAGAAATAAGCAAAGAAAAGTTTAGAGAGGATTTATATCACAGACTAAATGTAATACCTATCAACATTCCAGCATTGCGTGAACGATTGGAAGATATTCCAATTCTTATTAACCACTTTGCTCAGGAAATAACAGCAAAGCATAAAAAGCTGCCCGTTAGCTTTGATGATGATACAATAAAATTTTTTCAAAGCATGCCTTGGACTGGCAACGTTAGAGAGCTCCGGAATGCAGTTGAACGCATTATAATTATTGCTGACAAAAGATTAATTACAAAAAAAGATGCGGAAGCTCTTTTTGTAATTGGAAAAGCAAATTTTAATGATCTAATTGATCAAAGCAATTCTTTTCAAGAGTTTAAAGACAAAGCTGAAAAAGCATTTATTCTTAAACAATTAAAAGCTAATGATTGGAACATAAGCAAAACTGCAGAGATACTTGATATTCAACGCAGCCACCTTTACAATAAAATGAAAAAATTTGGAATTGAAAAGGAGGATTGAAAATGGGAAACACAATTTTTTCAAAAATAATAGACAGAGAAATTCCGGCTAAAATTATTTTCGAATCCGATACAGTACTCGCCTTCCAAGATATCAAACCTCAAGCACCTGTGCACGTTCTTATAATTCCCAAAATAGAAATTCCAAAAGTAAGTGATTTAAAAGGCAAAGAACACGCACAGCTCTTAGGCGAAATGTTTGATGCTGCAAATAAAATTGCAAAGGATTTAGGAATTTCTGAGGATGGTTTTCGATTGGTTATAAATTGCGGCCCAAATGGCGGTCAGGAAGTTTATCATCTTCATATGCATTTACTTGGCGGCAGACCTATGACTTGGCCTCCAGGTTAGCCCCATCCCTTGGTTTTCCCCGAGGGGGAAGGGAATTTTTCATTTTGGTTCTTTGGAAGAGGACTAAGGAGTAGGCAATTTTATCATATCAAATCCATACTTATCTCTAATTCTTGTAACTGCTCTAAACATTTTTTTTCTTTTTATATCTTCATCTTCAAATAAAAATTCTTGTTCGGAATATTCTGAAAAATTTGTTAACCCTACCCCAATCAATCTCACACCAACTCTCCTTGTATGAGCTTTGCTCAATAAACTCCAGGCTGTTTCAAAAATAATCTTATCATCATCAGTTGGCTTAATGGAACGAGCACGAGTTAGCGTTTGAAAATCTGAGTAACGTAATTTTATGTTCACTGTTGAAGCAACCCATCCATAATCTCTAATTGATTGACAAATTTTTCCCGAAAGCTCAAATAATGTTTTCTTAAGAAAATCATCGCTTGTAATATCCTCATCAAATGTTGTTTCTTTCGAGATGCTTTTTTGTGCAGTACGAATTGTTAGATATTCACTTCCCTCTCCATTTGCCTTTCGCCATAAATCAATGCCATATTTACCATAAGCAGCGGCAAAATATTCTTGAGGCAGATTTGTGATGTCGCAGATTTTATAAATTGCTTTACTGTTCAAATCCCTAAGTGTTACTTTACCAACACCAGGAATCGTCTCAACCGGCATCGGTGCTAAGAATTCCTTTTCCATTCCGGGTAGAACATAAGTTATTCCCATCGGTTTCATACAATCGGAAGCAATCTTTGCAATTGTTTTGTTGCTGCCAATTCCAATTGAACATGGAAGTGATAGTTTTCTCCAAACCTCCTTTTGAATAAACGAAGCAAAGGAAAACATTGAACCGTAAATTTTTTGACAGCCGGTCATGTCTAAATAAAATTCATCAATTGATGCTTGCTCAACAATTGGAGCATATTTTTTGAGAATGTTTTCAACTGCATCTGAAAATCGGCTGTACTCTCCATGGCTTCCATGAATATAAATTCCATGTGGACATAAGCGGTAAGCTGTTCTTATTGGCATTGCTGAATGGAGCCCATACTGTCGTGCTTCGTATGAGCAAGCCGCTACTACTCCCCTCCCATACTTTGGGTCGCCGCCGACAATTACGGGTTTTCCTTTCAACTTAGGATTAAGAATCCGCTCAACTGAAACAAAAAATGCATCAAGATCGAGGTGAAAAATTAAACGCATAAAAGCCTCATCCCAACCCTTCTCCAAAGGAGAAGGGCATTAAATTAAATTTTACAAAATTGCTGTATATTCAAACGTTCCATTAGCAATATGACAATAAAACAATTTATCAGTTTAACAATTGAATCTCTTCCAACCTTGGGTATGCTTTAACAATTGTGCTTGGCATTGGTACTTTATCTTTTTCTTCAAGCAAATGAATCAGCTCAAACGCATTTGCAATTGCATCTCCTTGAGGATGATTATTCATTATCACATAAACTTCTTTAACTTTTTCTTGGATAGATTTTATTTTCTGATCAATCTCAACTAACTCACCGGGAGAATAGAGATACTTATAACGTTCACTTTGTTCAGTGTAAGATTGCTGCTTACCGAAGTTGTTAATTGATTGAAGCCATGCTTTAACATTCCTACCATGAAAACGCAGATATGCTTTATCGTTAGTTATTATTGGCTCAAATTGAATTGCCTCTCCAATTTGCGGCTGATCAATCGTGCAATAAGTTAAGTTGAGCTTCTTGAACATCTCCAATGCTTCTTTCTTCAGCCAGGATTTGTGCCTAACCTCAACAAAGCAATTATAAGTTTGAAAAATATTCTTCAGCTTTATGATGTAATCCGCAGTTGAATTATCAAAAGGGAAAGAATAAGGAAATTGAATTAGTAAACCGCCAAGCCGTTCTGCTTTTGCAAGCGTATCAAGATTAAAACTCACTGCTTTTATTTTCTGCTGGTCAAAATCTTTTTTGTGAGTAAAATCCTGGTGAAGTTTAATCGTGAATAAAAAATCATCTGCATCTGAGATTTTTCTAATCCACCCATCAACTATTTGGGGGCTGATATAAGTATAGTAAGTCGAATTTACCTCAACACAGTTAAAGTAATGAGAGTAGAATTGCAGCCAATCAAACCCGGCTGATTGATTTTTAGGATAAAACGATGGAACCCAGTCCTTGTAAGACCATCCCGCAGTTCCGATGTGGTATTTAGACATGTTGAATTGAATTCTACTAAATATAGATAGTTAACACTTTTGTTAATTATGTGTATTTAGCGAAGAAGTCATAAGATCAATTATATTTGTACAAATAATACTAATAAACCTAACATTGATAGGATTATCGCATAGTTGCTCTTTAAGATGGACATTTATTAGAAAATGTCACACAACTTTGTCATACTTTAATTTTGCTTGATGAACAATATTTAAAGCGGCCAATCTTCTTCTTGGATTTTTTGGAATTGGCATGTTATCCCAGGTTTTTCCAAGTAAGACTCGTCCATACTTACTTTTTCTAGTTCCACCCCACTGTTTAAAGAAAAATGGAACTTTATACTTTTCGCAAATATCTTTTATTTGAATTACCCACTCTTCTTCCAACTTTCTTGCACGTGGGCCAGATTCTCCTCCAACTATAACCCAATCAATATTTTTTAAATTCATTTCACTTATTCTACCAATCAATGGCTCTATCGAAAGGAATCTTACTGCAGATGGAATTGTTTTTAAATGATCTATTCTGTAAATATATCGCTGAGACTCAACACTTACTCCCATCCAAACATTATCAGGCCATTCAATCATGGGCGCAAGCAATTTCAACCTTTCAGATCTCTTAGTTAAAATTTGGAAAGTATGCCAATCTGCTTTTCTCATAACATCAAATGTTTTCTGAATAAAACTTAAAGGTACCATTTCGTGGAATAAGTCACTCATTGAATTGACAAAAATTACTTTTGGGGTTTTCCAAGACAGCGGTAATTCCAATACATCAGGATGCAATGTTAACTCAAAAGCATTTTTATATCGTTCAACTCCAATTCGCTGCAACCGTTTAGCCATTCTTTCGGCATAACAATTTTTACAACCGGGACTTATCTTACTACATCCAGTCATAGGATTCCATGTTGACTCAGTCCACTCAATACTTGATTTGTTCGCCATTTCTAATCCTCAAAATTTAAAGATGTTTGTTTTGGCCCACCCAATCTAGCTTTATTCCAGAAATCATACCCCTTTTCACTTTTTGAAAAAAAAGCCAAGTGATATAAAAATAATTTTTTATCTGTAGATCTAATAGGGAATAATGAATTCATGGCAGTTTTTGGATATCCTAATGTCATCATTCTTTGAACATATTCTTCAGCTAAAAATTTTCTAAAGTCATATTTATCTTTTTTCAATTTTAACCATCTGTCTCGCCATTCTTTATCACCTAAGAAATTATCAATTCGATCATTATCATACTCTACATATCTAAATTCATTCCTATTCGCATCCATCCAAGATAGAAGGACTAAAAAATCCACTCGATAAACATTCAATACTTTCATAGTTTCAAAGTTAATTCCAAGATTATACGGATCCACAACACAAAAAGTAAGCACCTTATTTGATCTAGAAGGTTTAGGTAATAAGGATAGTATTTCTTTTACCCTCTCATTACAATCACCTACAATATAATTTGCGTTGGTATTTGGAAAATGCTTTTTAACTCTTTGTGATAGAGCTGAGATACACTTTTCATCAATATCACAATAAATGTACTGATCGTATGGATCGGGAAGATTTAGTGCGATAAGCGATGAGGTCAAGACAAATCGATTAGAATCTCTGATTTTGGCAATTCCTGCAGAAGAAAATAAATCAATATAAACTCTGTTCTGAAAACGATTTTTCATTCCTGTAGAAAACATATGATTATAGTGATGTAAGACTTCATATTTATTTTCTGCCCAAGGTCCTACTTCTGGAATAAATAGTCCATCATCAAATGCTTCAATGCTATTTTTGTTGAAACTCATTTAACCCTCCAACTTTAATCTTGCTAACTGAAATATAATAAAATTTTTCACCCCGCTTTTTTGCTCATACTCCTATAAACACCAACTACAATTCCAATTAACTTAAACGAGGGATACTTTTTATCAATGACGATTGGTTTGAACTCCGGGTTCTCTGATACAAGTTCAATCTCATTTTTCTTTTTATAAAATTTTTTTACGACTGCGGCATCATCTAAAACTGCTACGACAATTTGCCCATTCTTTGGTTCAAGATTTGGGTTAACAATCACTATATCTCCACTGAAAATGTAAGCATCCTTCAAGCTGTCACCTTTTACCCTCAACAAGAAAGAATCCTTAGGCATTCGCGCAATTGTGGGCAGCTCAATTGTATCAATTGCATCAGGATAAATTGTGAGAGGATTACCAGCCGCAACTTCTCCTAAAACTGGGCGTGGAACAAAAAACTTGTCCTCCAATGTAAGCTCAATTGCACGCGACAGTTTTGGGTTTTTCTTTATGAATCCTTTCTTCTCTAATGCTTGTAAATGCTGCTGAACTGTAGAACGATTTTTATAGCCAAAGTAATCAGCAATCTCAGCAAGTGTTGGTTGAATGCCACGCGCTGCTTTTTGATCAATTAAGTGATCAAGAATTTGTCTTTGAATTTTGGTTAATTCTTTAGCCATGATACACCTTCGGTTTGTGGGTTACAAATGGAGAGTAAGAGTATGAGAAAGAGTAAGATGAAAACAGCTCTTCTTTATCCTGCTCTTATTCTTAAATACCATACATTTGTATGGTAAAATAAAAAGTACACACGAATAAGTCAAGAGCAAAGTTAAAAGTTTGAATTTTTTAAGATTTGTTAAGTTTTTTCCGGCTGGTTGAAAATTTCGGCTAAAACATCAATCATTTCATCACGGAAAATCGGTTTGGAAATAAATCCGCTAAATCCAGCAACCACAAATTTTTGTTGGTCACCGGGCAAAACATAGGCAGTAACTGCAATTACCGGAATACTTTCATACTTAGGCATTGTCCTTAAAATACGAAGAATGTCCAACCCATTGTATGAACCTTGAAGATTTATATCGATAACAATAAAATCGTAATCACCCGCTTCAAGTAGAGGTAAGCTTTGTTCAAAGCTAACTGCAAAATCAAGTTTTTTCAATCCCTTCATCTGCAGTCTGAAAAGAATTTGAGAATCGATTTGATCTTCGAAGTAAAGGCAGCTAAAATTAGAAACATTTATTTTTTCATCAGTAACTTCAGTTTTGGGCAATTCAACAATTTTTTCTTTAGAAGCAGATGTTTCAACAATTTCAATTTCATCTTGTGTAATTGGTTCATCAGAATTAGCCTGCAAATCCAAATCAAAGTACTGAATTGAATCTTGAACTAATTTTTCTTTTTCATCATCAATCTTTTCTTCAACATTTTTAACATGCTTGGATTTTTGTAACTCAGCTTCCTTTGTTCGAATTTTTTCCTTTAACATTTCAATTCTTAGCTCGTTACGAAGATTTTCATCAAACTTGGAAGGCTGTTTATTACTAGGTTTCAGATCTGCCTTTGAAACAGCCTCTTGTTCTGACACGGTAGTTTGTAAATGTACATTGCCAATTGAAGAACCTGGATGCTCAAAACTTTTACTATCAGAATTAGGCTGTAAATGTGTTAGTTCAGAAATTGCTTCTTCATTTTTTCTAAATACGAAAGGAAAGGCAATTCCATAGTCCGGTTTGTTTTTATCATCGCTTAGGACAATAAATTTTCCCTTAAGTTTTACGAGTAGAAGATTTATTAAATTAAATAAAATTGCCGGAAGCTTATTTATTTGAGTCTGAGTCGTATCTTTATTTTCAAATAAACTTTGGAGGGCAGAAATTAATTTCGCAGATGAATAAGTTTGTAAATCTCTATAAGTAATTATGAAAGAATCTTTGTCTAGAGAATAGGCTGAGAAATACAACTTCTTTTGATTAGTGATGCTGACTATTATTCTAAATAACAAAAGGAGAAAATTCTTAAATTTTTCAGAGTCAGTTTCAAAACGTAAAGAGGAAGAAATTTTACCATAACCAAATTCAAAAGTCTTTAGGATTTTATTTTCAGCAATTTCTTTTACTAAGGTATCAATTACATCGATAATTTTTGTTTCTCTAATATTTATTAAGCTATCAGTTTTTACAAGACCTGAGAAATCGATAGCAGCGTTCATCAGTTGAAGAAGTTGCTCTCTGTTGTGTGCAATTATGCTTGCTGCCTCCCTTTGCTCATTTGAGTGTTCTTGGTCGTTTTCCGAGATGTCTTGAGCATACCCAACAATTACATTTATTGGAGTAAGCAAATCATGGAATAATTGTGCTAGAAACTTTGTATTAATACTTTCACTTGCTACTGCGCCATCACTAGAAGCTAAGAGCGGTACTCCATTTGGCTTGTCAATAACTGAATCAACGCTATGTATAACTTCACAAATTATTGAAAACGCTGTTATCTCCTTTTCTTTGCTTAGAATGGGTATAGCAGTCAAATTAACATTTAATGGTTTTCCAATATGCGATTTTATACTTATTGTGAGGAGGATTTTCTCCTTCTTTCCTGAGTGGAAAATAGATTGATTTACTTTTGTTCTATCATTATCAACAACAAGTGAGGTAAATGTTGAATCCAATAATTCGTTTTTAGATAAACCAATTTTCTGTGCTGCTTGTTCATTCAAATAATTTATAAAACCGGCAGAATCTGTAATAAAAACTAGATCATTTGTACTTTCAAATACAGATTTGTAGTACTCATTTTTCTTTTTGGTTTCGAGCTCATTCGTAATATTTTTAATTACAACAAAGTTTGCTTCACGATTCTCATACTTAATACTAATCCTGCTCATTTCAACAAAAATAATTTTCCCATCCTTACATTTATGCTTATAGGGACCATAAAAAGATCCTTCCTTTATTTCTGAATCCGACGATTCTGATAAAAGCTGAATATCTTCAGCAAGAAATAGATCTGTTAGATCCATCTGCAAAAATTCGTCTCTACGATAACCATAAAGATTTATTGCATTTTCATTAAGCTCCAGGAATTTTAGATTTTCCTTATCACATATGAAAACTGGATCAGGATTTCGTCGTATTAAATTCTCCATCATGCTTTGTTCAGAGTGAAGATTTTTGTTTGTTGATTTCTCAATTATTTCGTTAAAAATAATAACTGTACCACTATTTACATTATTTTCATCAAATACCTTGCCTAACAAAATGGAGCTTATTTCATTAGGTTTATCGATGATTTCCAGGTTATTAATAGTAAGCTCGTAGTTCGGCGAGTTAATGAAATCTTTAAATATTGGACTAAAATTATCTCCCAAAAGTTCATTTATATTAAGATTTCTCAGTTCGGTGTTACTAAAAGAAAACAGTCTTGCAAACTTATTGTTAGCATCTTCAATCGTTCCTTTTGGCGATAAAAAAACGGCAGCCAGCGGTAAATTCTTAAGATTTATAAAAGTGTGCGAATTTTTTTCTTTTTCAGCAGGCTTTTTTTCCTTTTGATGATTAAGACCTATCGAAATCGTGGCAACAACTGAATTTTCATGATTAAGAATTGGAATTACAAGAAAATCCAGCTTTTCTTCTTCTTTTCGGTTAAATAATCTAATATCATGTAATAAGATGATCTTTTTAAGTTCTTTAATTAAAGTGCTTGAGGATTGGACGAACTGTAAATGTTCTGAATCAAAAAATTCATCATCTTTATTACCTTCAACCTGAAGCGGTATAACTCCAATAGAGTTTGCCAATTTTTGATTGACTAATTCACAAATACCTTCAGAGTTTTTAACCCATAAAACATTATCAAGTTTATCAACATGGTTTCGAAAGGATTCTTTTTCTAAAAACGTGAATGGATATGCAGAGCTTAACCGAAAAATAACTTCAATTAATTCAGACGAGAAATAATCTATTTGTAATTCTGTAATGTTTGATGTGTCAAATATTGAATATTTAATACTCTCTCTCAATTTTTTTTAGTTATCCTAATATCACAGATCGAAATTCAGGTAATTAAGTATGATTAATCAAATTCAACAGTTATCTTCTTTTTTTCATTTGGTCCTAACGAAGGTATGGGAATGCTAACCTTGTTTAACTTCGTGTTACTGTTGTAATCTGTTATTTTTCCATCAAGTCTTATTTGACTCGAAAAGAAATCTGAAAAATCCTTTTTATAAATACTAACAACAATATTTTCGAGTGATTCGCTAGCTGTATTATATATTTCAATAAGATATCTGTTATTTTCAATTTTAGTTTGATCAAGTTTTAATTTTTTAATCTTGGTCCACCATTCATAAGTACGAGAATGTGTCGTTATCCAAACATCTTTTGATTTAAAAGCAAGGATAGGTTTTCTAAGTGCTTCGACATAATTTGGTAAACACTGCATTTGAGTATGAATATTCAGACTATATAAACCCCCCTCTTCATGAGTTCTCAGGAAATCAGCTATATATCTTTCAGCTTGATCATGAACTGAAGTAAGTTTTAATCTCTGAAATACATCATAATCATCAAAGCCAGTTTTGGGAATTATCAGAATATTGGGATAGTCATCTAAAAACTGGGGAACAGCTCTGTCTTCAATAAAATCAGATGAAAGGATATTAATTTTCATTGCCGAGAGGGCATCGAGGGTTACATGGTCATAGTATGTTTCCGGAGGACGAAAAGCATTCGGTTTTATTCCTATTTGTTTTTCAAGTTCTGCCGAACCACGATAGAACCTTTTAAACTGCTTATCATAGTCTTGGTATCTGAATGAATTATGGTCATCACCATGTAAGCCGATATCACCAAACTTAGCCAGCCTTTTTAATGACGTACTCTCAATTGATTCGGTTAAAATATAAAAATTGCCGAGTAGGTTTTCCTCTTCGAGCATATCAAGCATATAATTTATGTTTGCAAACTGGAACTCAACATCACAAGAAATAACGGCAGCACTTTGTTTTCCATTCGGCCAGGTATCAACTTGTACAACTAGCTCATCTGTAAGCCAGTTTATAGAATTAACCAAAAATTGGTTCATTACGGCTTGGTGAGTTTTAGTTCCAATAACTGACGATGCTTCGAATCCTAACCAAACAAAATTTCCTTTTCCTCGATTACCATATACAATCGAGGTTGTTAATTCAGAATTATCCCTTCCTTCAAATGGAATTTCAGAATTTTGCCAATACCCTACTGGAAAGGAACTCTCCGAATTTATTTTCACCTCAATCGGGTTATCATCAGTTATTACTTGCAGCCGAAAGCCAGCTGGAATATTTTTGGAAAGAGGAAGATTACCAAACAGTGTATGTATTTTACTAGCAGCTTGCTTTGGTGCCCGTGAAATAAATTTCACGCCAAATAATTCTTCAAAAGTTTGCCAGCCAATTGTTTCACCACTTATATTTTTATATCCTGTTCCCATGGTTGCTAAAACGGAATTACCATCATCCAAAAATTCTTTTAAAGAAATAATTGCATCATCACTTAAACAAATTGCGCTTGGAAGTATTATCAATGAATATTCATTAGATAGTTCATTTTGAATTTGCTCATCTTCAATAACTTCAAATTTGAACTTGTTTTGTATGAGGAATAATTCCCAATTATAATAATTATCAAGCTGCATTTCACTGCTTGGTTCGGAGTTGGCAATGGTATTTTTGGGATATAATAATGCTATTTTTTCTTGGGCTAAAGTTGGAATAAATTCAATTGAATAAAACCAAAGTAGGATTAAAATTATTGGATTTCTCATATTATCAATACTTCTCTGCTAATTTTAATTATTATAATCTACAAAGTATATACGTGATTCGTTTGGTTTTAATTCATCAACTGTTAACCTTAGCAGACTACCATCATTTAACTTTTTATAGCGGGGCAATTTTGTGTTAATTATTTCTGCGCTCATTAGAATGTCCTTAACTTTTACCGATAAATCGACATCTACTTCAATATTTTTAGCAGGATTCTTACTATAATTTGAAATGTTTAACCTGACCCTGCTGCTGCCCATTTTCTTAATATTAACCTCAATTTGGTTTTTCATATTAAGCCATTTACTAATTTCTGATGCATCAACAATCCAAAAATTCTTTTGCTCAAGGTCATCAAAAACTTTGGATGATACATCCGCATATTCAGGAATCATTTGGCAATCAGAATGCGGTGTATAAATATACAAACCACCCTCGAACAAAATCCTATCAATATCTTCCTGCAAAGTATAAAATTGGTATTCGGGATCTACTAGCCCTTGTTTTTTGATGATGTAGTTATCGTCCTTATTAGATTTGTGCATAACAACAATTCTTTTTTTATCAAGAATTATATTTTTAGGAAGCGACTTTCCATTCACCGAATCCGAAATAAGATATTTGAAATCGAGAAAAGATGAGGCTGATAATGTATGCCGATCAAAAAGCCCATGTTTAGAAAAAATACCAGAAACTTTAGACTTTGAAATTTTTTCGAGTTCAGATCTTGAGTTTTGTATCAAAGCATACTGCGAACTAAAATCAAATACTTTACCTGTTGTATCTGTTAAATCAGAAGGATACCCCAATGCAATTGCAGGAATAAGTTCACCATATTGAGCTAAACCTCTCAGCAAAATTTCATTGGATAAATTAATTTGCTCTTGATCAATAACAAAACTTGCTGGGATTTTTTTTCGTTTTAGTGTTTGGAGGAAACGTATTGTAGAAGTTGAGTTTTCCTCAACATAAGGCAAAATCAATGCAGCGGAATTAAAATCATTTGGCCAATCTCGTACATAAATAATAGGATTTCTTGCTAACCAATTTAATGAGTTTTTAACAAGTCTTTCTAGGTAAACGTGGTGATCAATTGAGCCAATAATAGAATTAATTTCAAACCCCATCCATACAAATCTTCCTTTACCATATTGGCCACAAACGATGCCAGCACTCTTTTTAATTTCTTCCCTTACTAACCCAGGTTCATTTTTATGGTCATACCAATAACTTAGTTGAATTGTGCGAGGTTCAAGAACTTCAACCGCAATAGGTTTGTCCCAAGTAGCAATATTTAATGCGTATCCAGCCGGAATCTCAGCCGTAACTGGTTGTCCACCTTTAAGGGTATGTGTTTTTATTGATTCGTCGTTTTTTATTTCTCTAGAAAATTGAATTCCAAAAACCTCTGAAAAGAAATTCCAACCACGCCACTTACCATCACTTGAAAAAGATGCAGTACCACTAGTAGCAAGTACATTCCCGCCTTGTTCGAGATATTTTTTTATTTTTAATATTTCTTTATCACTTAAGGACTTGGAACCTGGCAAAATCAAAAGATCATAATTTGAAAAGTCATTAACTTCAAGAAATTGATCAGTTACTTCATCCACCTTAAAATTAAAATTAGAGGAGAATTTTTTCCATGTTTTCAAATTATCTTCTAACCATGTTGATCCGTCGGGCAAAAGATTTTTTGTATATGCTGAATTAAGTATGGCAATGTTTTGCTTCTTGGATTCATACAATGATTTAAGGCTTTTCAAATTTGGGAATAAATCTGCCACTGCAAATTTTCCATATGTACCCTTAAGGATAAAATAAAAATTAGCCATTGCAAAGAGCAAAATGATAAAACCAACAAACAGATTGAGACCACTCGCTGGTTTACCTGTATTGTTCTTGTTTACTTCCACTTTAATTCGCCCACTGCATTTTCAATTTCCTGAGGATTGTATTTCACAAACCTTGGAGACATAGATTTTTCGGTTTTTACTTTTTCAACTTTGATGACCGGCTTGGGTTCAGGTTTTTCTCGTTCGTTTAGTACACCTTCACCCTGAACTCTGCTAAGACTTGGCCGCCCGCTTTTTCTTCGCAGTTCTTCCCACTCATCGGCTTCCTTTACAGTTACAAGCTCTGCTTGAGTGTTAACAACCGGGCTTAGTATTTGCCTTTGTTCCCTTCTGCTTCTAACCTTATAAAGTATGTATGCTCCAATGGAAAGAATAAAAGTACTAATGGTAGCAATTAAAATTATTGTTGAGAGAATAGTTATTAGTTCCATAGATCACCCTTCATGAATAAATTATTTAAACCCCGGTACGTTCAAGTTTGCCCCAGGTCATTCGAATTCCAAGAAATTCTTCTATAGTTGACATAGCTTTACAAATATCAATAACCAGAATGAAAAACATCCTGTAAACAATAGTATATGGTAAAAGTCTGCTTTCTTCTTTTTCGGTAATTATACAATATAATGCAGATATAAAATCAAGAATTGCTAAACCTATCCACCAAAAAATAATTAATGAAGAAAATCCGAAGAATAAAGCAGCAATAATAAAAAATAAATGTGCAGCAATGTTCATTGTAGGCCAAATCAATGCTTCATAAAACATGGACCACAGAATCGCTGTATTCCGGAAACTTATTGTTGGATTAATTAAAAGTTTCTTATGCTTTCTTATCGACTGGATAATCCCTCTAGTCCAGCGATATCGCTGCTTAAGCAATTGTTGAAGTTTTGAAGGAGCTTCTGTAAAAGATATTGCTCTTGGCTCATAGTAAATGTTCCAATCTGCAGCAAGTATTTTCAAAGTTAAATCTGCATCCTCTGCAAAGGTATCTCTGGAATAATAGCCAGCATCAACAATAGCTTTCTTTCTGAAAAGCCCGATTGGCCCAGGTATGATGTTGACAGCTCTTAAATAACTTTGCGCACTGCGAGCCATGTTTAATCCTTCGATGTATTCCAAGGCTTGTAAATCCGTCAATAATTTCTTTCTGTTTACCACTTTTACATTGCCGGCCACAGCGCCTATTTTAGCATCTTTGAAATGTCGAACAGCAAAACGAAGTGAATCGGGCGACAATTGCGAATCTCCGTCCATGCACAGAACGAATTCAGCGTCTGAATATTTTATACCAGCATTAAGTGCGGTAGATTTACCTCCGTTCACTTTATTGATTAATGATATTTTAATTTGGCTTACTGTTCCCTTATGGTAACCAACCATACTTTCAGCAATTGCTTTGGTATCATCCGTTGATCCATCATTAACTATTATTATCTCATAATTCGAATAATTCAGATTTAACAATGATTTTATTGATTACTTTAGAACCTTGCCTTCATTAAATACAGGAACTATTATAGATACAAATGGCGAATAATTATTATCGGTTAAAAAAGTGTATTCGTTAAAGTACAAGTATGCCATAAACAAAATTGTAAAGTACCTGAAAAGAAGTATCATCAGAAAAAGCACAAGGCTAACGATTATTGAGTATTCAAGTAATGAAGATACTGAAAGTATTGTCTTAGGAAGTGTATAAATAATCACCATTAGTAAAAGAACAGATACCAACCCACTCCACAAAATTCTGCCCAAATAATGTTTTTGGGGAATTTGGGAATATCCATTTGTGTGATCTTCTCTTATTAAGAAAAGTATTTTACTAATTTTATCTTCGTTAATCATTGAACAGCCAATTTGCCCTTGAAATAGAAACCCAATTATAATGCCACATGGTTAATGATATTAGCAGCTTTTTATTGAATTATGAGAAACTAATTACCATAATTTTCATGAGCTGAATGAAAACTATTTTATAATCGAGAAAATGATATTAAATGAAACAGAAATATATTTAAGCAAATAGAAAGTACACTAGTCATCAATCTCTTAGAACAACCAGAACAGCATTGCTGAAATAGATGAAGAACTGTAGTTAACCACTTCTCTGGCATTTTCACTAAAAACAGCTTGCACTTGCATCGTTAGAGATTCTATAAATTTAATTGATAATTTAGAGTTAAATTCCTTAACCAATAAATCGCTTTTGGGGATTACGCCAATTTTGCCTCCGATGGAGAAATCCAATATTGCATCTTCAATAAGTTTGTAATCAGCCCAAAGACTATGTGATTCAAAATTATTTGGTGAATAATACAATACGGCTTCATCTTGATAATCCAAGTAATTATACTCATACCCAGCTATAAAATCCGAACTAAACTTCCTTCCAAGACTTAATTTCAGATCATAACCTTTATTATCATCGGATAATTTCCTGAATGCATACGCACCTGATAAAATTAAATTATTTGGTGTAAAATATTTTCCTTCAACAGAGTAATCAATTACCCTTATTGTTGAATCAATGAGAAATGGTGAGTATAAAAACTGAGAACCGTCAACATCGTAAATCCGTGCAGTAAGAGAATATTTTTCCTTGGATTCAAATTTTAAATTAAAATCTAAAATATTTTGTTTTCGTTCACTTAAATAATTTGTTCTGCCAAATCCTATTGAGGCAGTAACAAATTTTGTAGGGATTAACACCACATTTCCCATTATCGTATAGAATTTTTGAATTGCACTATCTGAAGATATCTCTCCTCTAAAAACCGAACCTCCAAGAGAAAGGAATTTCGTAATACCAAATTCACTTCTGAGACCCTGAGTACTAAGCTTAAAGCTCAAATTATCCTTAAAGAAATACATCTCTGGAGTGATGAGCGAATAGATCGGAAAATTTGTTATTAATGATGAGAAAGATCCATCTGTAGTTACATCACCAGGAAGCCAGGTCATTCTGTTTTTCAATAATACTGATGACGGTGATTCACTTAATAATTCAGAATATATTTTTTTCGAATTAACATAATCTTTTTGGTTAAAGTATGAATCGGCTAAAAATAATTTTACCTCGGTATCGTCTTTATTTATTGAATTAAGCGCCTTAAATTCCTTTATTGAGCTGGTTATGTCACCGCTCCAGAAGGATAGTTTTGCTCGTTGTTTCGCCAAATCATAATCATACTTTTTGTTTAGAAGATCAGAATAGATTTTTATTGCTTCCGGATAGTTATTTGAACATGTTAGAGCATTTGCATATTCAAGATAAATATTTTGCGGAGCATTGGTTTTGTCAAGATAAATTTTAAAGAGACTTACTGCTTCGGCACATTTGCTTTCGGTAACAAGATTGCGCGCTGAGTACAATATACTGTCAAGCTGAGTTTCTTCAAATCTTTTTTGCTGAAGAACTAGGTTATTTTTAAGCTCTTCTAAATTTGGGTGATTAGGATTTACTTTTTCTAAACGATTTATAAACGATTCCGATAACTGAAAATTTTGAGTCTGATAACTCAATTCAGCTAAACTTGATAAAGCATCGATATTATCAGGATCCTTAGATAGAACCTTTTCTAAGAGTGATTTTGCATAATTCAAATCAGTATTTGTCCAAACAGAAATTTGTGCACGCAGTAATTGGTATTCTTTTTTTGTTGGTTTTGCATTCAAGAGTATGTCAATTTGGTCCTTTGCAGTTTCAAATTTTTTAGACCAAGATAATTTTTTTGCAAAATCAAATCTAATTTCTTCATCTTGGGGTTTAAGCCGCAGATATTCATCATAATATAATGTTAAAGAATCAACACTACCTTGCAGCGAATAATACTCACCTAACACCTTAAGAGCTTTGCTATCCAAAGGATTAATTGCAAGTTTTTTCTTTGCATCATTAATTTTACTCGAAATTATATAATCCCATTTCTCCTGTAGGTTTTTATGGAATGTGGAAAGAGTAAAGTCATCAAGTGATTGATTTTTTTGTAAGATTTCCAACTGCTGTTTAGCTTCTTGAAGCCTGTTTACTTCCAATAATGCATTAACAAGCAACACTCTGGTTGAATCATCTGATGGATTTTTTTTGAGTAACCTGAAATATCTATCAATAGGATATTCACGCATGCCTCGTTTTTGAAATTTGCCAGAGAATTTATTGAAATGATATGAAGTATCGTTTACAGTATAAACTGCACCTTTACCTGTCGCTAGGCTTAAGCCATCAATTGCTTCTTTAAAGTATGGTCTGAAATTTAATGCTTCAGTAAATGCAGTAACTGCAACTTTGTTTTTTCCTAACCAAAGAGTAAAATATCCATAACGCGACCACAATCTATGATCCTGAGGATATTTCTCAACAAATCTTTTTAATATTGCTTCCCCTTTAGAGATGTGATTATTCTTTGCTAATATTTCTGTATACCTTATCACCTCATCTGGCGACGGCTCTTCTAAATTTAGATATTTATCATACCATTCTTCGGCAGCATTCCAGTTTCCTAAATGTTTATAACATTTTCCAATTTCTAAATAATTTTTTGGAATGCCTGGAGAAACTGCTATTTCCCTTTTGTGTCCTTCAATTTTATTGTACAATTGAGAATACCAGGTTTCGGTTACCCGATGAAGCGACTGGCTTATTTTGCGGCTGTCTTTTTGTAATTTCAACGCCGAACGTAAATCATAAACACTATATTCATACTGTCCTCGAGCTTCGTAACAAGAAGCCCTTAGTTCATATCCTTCATGATTTTGCGGGTTTGCAGAAATGAATTTATTCAGTAAATCTATTGCCTCACCATATCTCCCTTGATCAATTTTGATAATTGCATCGCGCTTGTATTTTTCTGTGGAATTTTTTGTTTGATAAGAGAGAACAGATTCAGAAAATAAAATAATTATACACAGAATAATTATTCTTCTCATTGTAATTTTCATCTAAGATATACGATATTTATTTTGGCTTGCCAACTCGTCTGATCTTAATTCCTTTAACATATCTTCTGAAGTATTTACCGAATCATTCACATTCAAAGAATAAACCGATATTTGAGAAAAAATTTTACTCTGTGTTACCGGATCATCTGCACATAAATTACTTTTTACTCTTGCAATCAAATGTGTCAAATCTTTTTGATCTTCCTTTGTAAGAAGTACAAAAACCTTATTTTGCATTACACAAAGCTTATCCTTTTTTTCAATAGATAATCGAACCGCATTTTTTAATTGATTAAGAAACAGAGCTCTTGATTTTTCATCTGATTCATCAACTTTAAAGGAAAGAAGTGTAAATGATTGACCCGTACTTTTGTAAAATGCTATTTGATTATTAATAAACAACTGAAAATCATCATAACTGTAAATGTTAGCTTCTTTAAAATTGTCTTTTGCAGTATCTACTTGTATGATTGGTTTATATTTAGAATCAACTTGAGCAGATGGAAATGTTGGAATTGTTTTTTCTGCACTAATATTTATCGGTTCAAAACTAAAACCCTTGCCAGGTATAATTTGAAACTTGGAACTAAACTTACCTTCTGAATGACCGATGTTCGGCGTAATTACCAAAGAGCCCAGCGTTGTATTGCCATCTATAGTATGACCCTTCTGAAGGTACAAGATCCCAGTGGAATGATTCGCTAATACATTTACTATTTTTTTTGCTGCTGGTGTAATCGGATCACCAATAACAACCAAACTAGTTACTCCCAAATCTTCGATATTTTCAAACGTATTTGTAAAGGTTTCTTCTAGAAATTTAACATCACTAAAGCCGATGAAAGGTGTTAATTCATCAAAAACAAATTTGGTTGGTTGGTGTTGTGAGATTAGTTCAGAAATGTCTGTAATATATTCTGCAAGTACTGAATCTGGCTCTCGGGAATCAGATAAGCTAATAGATGAATCGACACGAACTAAAATTACACTATTTTGAGAAATAAAATATTGAAGGTCAAAATTCATTGAGGCTGCTTGAAGTATCAAGTCTTTTGGCCTGCGAGTAGTAATGAACAAACAAACTTCTTTCTGTTCGACACACGCCCTTACATATTCCAGAGCAAGTGTTGTTCTGCCCGATTTATGCGCCCCAATAAGAAGATAAGTTCCGCTTTTGTAGAATCCACCCCAAGCTTCATCAATAAGTTTAATTCCAGAAGGTAAAATTTGAATTTTTTGCATCATCGTGAAAAAAATATTTTTTAAACTTTTATTCCCCAAAATTATGCCTGATTAATAGTCACAAATCTATAAGTAATAAAGGTTTGAACCAATAAAATGAGACATAAAATGAGGAGTTGTACTAATACAAAACACTTTATGTATTTATCATAACCGTGTGTTTCAGCTAATTTATGCAGTGGTCAACATCATGGTAAAATTGAACAAACTATGCCCATCAAAGCAAGGTGAATTCTTTAAATTTTCTCTAGAAGTAGATTTTAGTTTTCCTGAGGGTTTACTTCCTTGTTATCTCTAATTTTAGAAAAATTTGTACCAACTATAATATCCCAAAGCGGAGAACTTACTCCAAATCCTTTATTAGGATCTTGATAATGATGTTTCATATGATGGTTTTTTATAGCTAACCAAACTTTACTATGCATATTGAAATGATGAATGGCATAATGAGTTAAATCATAGAATAAATAACCGGTTAAAAAGCCAACAAAAAAAGGTGAGATAAACGAATCACCTATTATATACTTAAAAAGGAAATAGAAGAAAATAGCTAATGGAATACTTACTGCAGGAGGCATAACTAATCGCTTTGAGTCATGAGGGTAATCATGATGGACGCCATGAAAAATGAAATGAAGCTTTTTTCCAATTTTAGATTTCGCTTCGAAGTGAAAAACAAAACGATGAAGGGTATACTCTGTTATACTCCAAATAAAAACACCAACAATAATTAAGGAAATGATGTTTAACAACCTAAGTTCGTGCACCCAGATTGCACGATACATAAAGAAAAATATTACTGGTAAGAAGACAATTAAGGGAACTGTATAATGAACTTTCGATAAAGCTTCAAAAAAATCGCTTTTAAACATTCTTACAGTTTCATCCTTATTAGATACATATTTTTTTGCCATAGTTACCTCTAATATATTATTGTTAAAAAATATCGTAGAAAAATTTTAATACGATTACTTTTCAATAACTCCAATTCCTGGTCTATCCATTATAGTAATTTTACCATTAATTACTTTAGTTCCATCAAAAACGTCGTTAGAAATAAGAAGAGCACCATCAAGATCAGCCC
>JACAFC010000096.1 GCA_013388515.1 Ignavibacteriaceae bacterium
GCTTTCAGCAAGTGAAAGAGTTGATATGGAAGAAGCAGAAACTTACCAGGATAGATGGGATCATAAACATCTTGCATCTTTATTCAGTAAGATCAATATCCTCTCTGGGGATAAAATTAATACCAGATATTACAAACATAAACAGCTTACAAAGGAACAATTTGATGTTATAATTCCAACCGACACAAATGAAAAAGACATAAAAGAATACGCTTACAAAGAATTTGATTGGAATTTATTTAAAGAAGATCTGGAATATGTGTTGGATATTTATGAAAATGATGAAGATTTTGAAAGTGTAATTAATCTATTACTTATCATCTTTGAAAAATATATGTGGTGTATTCCGGATTTTACCGGAAGTTCTGAAACAGATATTTCTTTGTATAATCATTTGAAAGATGTTGCAGGATTATCACACGCAATTCAATTAACCCAATCGGAAAATTTGGAATCAAAAAATCTTAATCTTGTTATAGGTGATATTCCCGGTATTCAAAGTTATATTTTTAATGTAGTTAACAGAAAACCGGCAAAAATATTAAGAGGCAGGTCAATTTTTGTTCAGGTGTTAACCAGGAATCTTGCAACAAAACTACTCAAAGCTTTTGGTCTTACGGAAGTAAACCTAATAATGCTCGCTGGTGGTAAATTCTATATAATTGCTCCTCACACGAAAAAATTCGAAGAAGCTTATAAAATGTCAGTAACTGAAATTGAAGAATATCTTTTTAATAATTTCAGAATGGAGCTTGGTTTTAATTGTGCTTATGATACTTTTAATTACCCGGATTTGATGGATAGAAAAAATCCATTAACATTCGGCCAGGTGGTAGAAGAGGCATCACACAAATTAATTCAAAACAGATACTGTCTTTTTGGGGAAAGATTATTCCCCGGAAATTCTAATAAGCCAGGTAATTACATCTGGGAAGAAGAATACATTAATGATGATGGCACCGGAACTGATTCTGTTAAGTGCAGAGTTACTGATAAACCTATTCGCAAAAACAGACTTGATAATAAAACCGTACCGGGAGATGATGGTTTTTTGAATGTTGATAGGCAGGTTGCTATTGAATACGGTATCGGATCAAAAATCATAGGCAATGACTTAATTGCAATTCTGAATGACGATGATTTATCAATTAATCCTCAAAACATTATGAGTATAAAGCAGTTTACGAAAGAGGAAAAATATAAGAAAAGGATAAAAATTTTATTGAATCCCACTTCCACTGAACAATTAAAAAAGGAGAATCTTGGCAAAGATGTTTTCAGAAATACTTTTTATCTGGAAGTAGCAAACTACTGCTCTCGTGGTAGTGAAGATGAAATTATGCCATTTGAAGATATGGTTAAGGAAAACGAAGGTGCACAGTTTTTAGCACTTATAAAAGGAGATATTGACAACCTGGGATTGATTATGGCTTATGGATTAACTGATGATAAAAATGATTTAACAGGAATTTCAAGAACCACAACATTAAGCAACCATTTAAAATATTTTTTCAGTTTTTTCCTTAATGGTTTTCTTTCTTATTGGGGGAAGGAAACGCGAGACAATAAAGTCTATACAATCTTTGCCGGTGGTGATGACCTTATGCTGATATCTCCACAAAGTTCTGCTGTTAAATTGATAAATGAATTAAATAAAAAGTTTGATGAGTTTACATGCTCGAATAAAGAAGTGCATATTTCTTACTCGGTTACTCACTTTAAAGACCATACCCCCATACGAATTATTGCGGACTTTGCTGAAGAAAGTCAAAAAGAGGGGAAGAAACATACCAAGGATGAACAGGGCAGATTACTTAATTCAGAAAAAGAAAAAGCATTTTTATCTGAGTATGATAAAGCAGGAACATTTTTGTTTAATACCTTTTTAAAAAACGAAATGTTAAATGATTTTATTAGACAGGTTGAAGATCTAACCATAAAAGCCAAAGATGAAAAAAGCGGATTAAGTAGGGGTTTAATAAGAAGATTACTCGAACTTTCTGAAATGCTTAAAAAGTATGAAGAAACAGATGACGCAACTTACCTTATTGCTTATGCACGGCTAAATCACTCAGTTAATCGCCTGCTAAAGGATAAAGACAAAGACATTAAAAAATTCTTTGATAATGTTTTAACAATAAACAAAACCGGAAATGAAGAAGCTCAGAAGCTTGAAAAAATTCTTCATCCGCTTATTTGCCAGGTAATTTATAATATCAGAAACTAAAAGGAGAATAAAATGAATTCAATTATGATTTCTTCTTTCTTTGATTCAAATGGACAGCTTTTAACAAATTTGATAACTGATGATGGAAAATCAAATATTAAAGATGTAATTGATTTTCTTAATCAACCGATCAAAGAAAGAGATTACCGAAATTCCAAATTAAATATAAACCAGCTGAGAAAATTCTATGATACCTTTCTAAAAGTTTATAATAACAAGGTAGAGGAGAATGAAAAGAAGATTCAATTACTTATGCTTAAGGCTAATGCCGAGTATTCTGCTAAACGGTTGAATACCAATAGATTTAAAGAATTTCTAACAAATAGAATAAATCTTGTAGTTTCAAAATCTGGTGAAGATTTTACTAAAAATCTAAAGGCATTAAAATTACATCTGGAAGCCTTAGTTGCTTATTATCCAAAGAATTAAAGGAGAAAAGAAAATGAAAAAAGAGATTAGAAAAATCGAAATTGAAATTTTAACAGGGCTGCATATTGGAGCTGGAAATGATGCCGTTCAGATTGGCGGGGTTGATTCTTCAGTAATCAAAGATCCTATAACTTCTTTTCCATATATACCTGGCAGCTCATTGAAAGGTAAAATAAGATGCTTGCTTGAAACAGAGGGTGGTTATTCAGAAAAAGACGATACTATTAACGATTACTTTGGACCAACAAGCGAATATTTGAAAGCAAAGAAAGATGATAAAGAATATTTACAGAAGCCAACGCGACTTATTTTCAGAGATTTAAATCTTTCAGATGAGGATAAAGAAAAATTCAGAAATGGTGAGATTACAACCGAATTTAAGACAGAAATAGTAATAGATAGGAATAAAGGAACTGCAAAGGATGGAGGACTCAGATCAATTGAACGTGTCCCACCTTCTGTGAGGTTCAAAGGTGAAATACTTATCAGATATTTTGACAATGAGCTTGATAATATTCTTAGTGTATTAAGTAAGGGAATTGAATTAGTTAATAATGACTATCTCGGTGGTTCAGGAAGTCGCGGCTATGGTGCGGTTAAAATTGAATTATCAAAATAAGGTTAGAAATGTATAAATTTAATTTTACAACAATTACACCTCTACATATTTCAAATGGTGAAGTTCTCGATCAGAATTTTCATTATACTGCATACAGAGGTGAAATTTATAAAATTGATCACTTGAAATTCGCTCAATTGATTGCCAGGAAGGAAAAACTTGATTTTTCAAAAGAAATTACAACAAGCACAATCGAAAGCTGGATTAAAAAACATCAACTAACCATTATAGATGATGCATCCATTTATTCTGTTAAAATTCACGACAGTTTTAAAGCGCATCTAGAAAATTCCCGTGCAGTGGGAAGAAGACAAGTGATTGAATTTATTAATACTAATGGTAAGTTTTATTTACCTGCCAGCTCCATAAAAGGTGCTTTACTAACACCATTGGGTATTGATTCTTTGGGAATAAATCCTAACAACCCTGCTATAAATGATCGAGTTGTATTTAATGATTCCGAACTAATCGGAAATGATAAATTTTCTGTTTACAGAACTGAAAACAGACCACCTGAAAATAATTTGATTTGCCTTGATCCAGGTGAAAGTTTCTCATTAACTATGCGAAAAAAAGGAGTTTTTGATAAGCATGTTTTTCTTAAAAAACTTAAATCATATACTGACATACAGCTTAAAAATCTTGATCGGGAAGTTTCAAAATTTAAATCAAAAAGAACCGGAAAACTTAGACAAGCTGATTTATACTTAAGAGCTATTGAAGAAATAAATACTTTAGCCGCAAACGGTGAGACAATCATCAATATTGGATATGGTGGTGGAAGCTGGTTTAAGATTAAAGAAGGTCAAGTCCCTAAGTTTAAAAGTAAACTACCCAATAAAAAACATGTTGAAGAGCCTGCACATTCAAGTTTTTCATTTACTATTGATCGTGAATTGGCTCATATTGGCTGGTGCAAACTGGAGATTGAAGAATTATGAAAACCTACATATTACAATTAATACAAAAATCAGGTTTGCTTTCAGAGCTTCAGTCTGATACTATTTACGGACACTTCTGCTGGAGATTAAAAGAAAGACTTGGAGATGAAAAACTAACTGAGTTTATATCTTTGTATAAAAACGAAAAACCCGTATTTATTCTTTCTGATGGATTGCTGCAGTTTAATGGTGAAGTCCGGTTTCCGCGTCCATACATTTTCAGCAAGCCCGAAATAAAAGAAACTAAAGCAGAAAAAGTTTTGGAGTTTGTAAAACGTAAAGCAAACAAAGAACGAAATTATCTGACGATAACTGAACTAAATTCTTTTCTTAATTCCGGTGAAGTAATTATTGAAGAAAAAAGTGAAGCTGAACAAAGCAAAAGAAGTGGAAAAAGAAAAATACCATTAGTGACTGATGCCCTTCGCGTAAGTGTTCAGATTGATAGAAACACTTTTGGAAGCAGTGAAGGAAGATTATTTTCTTACAATCCGAAGTACACAAGGGAAGATGTTTCTTATGTTGTACTTATTAAAGTAATTGATGATTTAACTTATAAATCCTTTGAGTGTGAAAGCATATTAAAAGAAGTTTTCAAAGTTGGTTTCGGTAAGAAAAAATCATCCGGCTATGGTCAGTTCAATGTTGGTGAAATTAGAGAGTTCAATTCCTTTATTGAACCTGAGGATGCAAACGCATTTATGGTGCTTGGTAATTATTTACCTGATGAGTCGGATGAAATTACCCCAATGGGGTATGAAATAAATACAAAGTATGGTATACTTGGTGAAGAGTATTCTCAATCAGAAAATCCATTTAAGAATCCAATTGTGTTTTTAACAGCAGGAAGTTGTTTTAAGACCAATTCAACAAAAAAGTTTTTTGGAAAAATATCTGATGAAGGAAAAATTTCGCCTGCAAAGAAAGAAGTAGTTCAATTCGGTATGCCGTTTACATTAAATATAAAATTATCGTAGCACAGACTATCAGTCTGTGCATTTGTGTATTTATGAAAATTTTAATAATAAAATTACTCTATTTTAATAACAGACTAATAGTCTGTTCTACAGTTTTATGATTACAGAAAACACATTGAAAAAAGTATTGATAATGACAATAGGCACTGGAGCAACCGGTGCAGATATTGCCCACGGTTTATTATTTTCCATTAAAGATTCTAACCCAAATTTGTTAGTTCTTATTGGTTCCACAAAAAGTTTTGAAACTACTCTCGGGCATTTGAAAAATATGATAGTAGGTGAAAGTTTAAATACAGAGATTATTGAAAATAAAATTGAAGAAGTAAACGATCTGGAAACTCTTCATTTTGAATACTCTAAAATCATAAATGAATTAGTTAGAGAAGGATATTCAATTAATAAAATTGCTGTTGATTATACGAGCGGTACGAAGGCAATGTCTGCAGCGCTTGTTAGTGCAGCAATTGAGAATAAAGTTGGTACAATTTCTTATGTTTATGGAGAACGCGGAGAAGGGGGAAGAGTAAAAACCGGAACCGAAAGAAGAAATTCATTTTCCCCTAATAAATTTATTTCTAAAGATATATTTCAAAAAGCTCTTGAGCTTTTTAACAGCTTTAGATATTCTAACTGCATTGAACTATTAACAGATCATGAATTCCACCCATATTATCAGAAACAAGCTGAGTTGTTGTTAAATTTATCAAAAATGTTCGATGCGTGGGATAAATTTAATTTTACAAATGCCTTTGAAATTTCTAAAACAATTAATTTAAAAGAATTAAAGGAATTTAATATCAAAGGTAAGTTTGAAACGGATTATCTTCCTTTATTAGCTAAATTAAAAGAAAAAAATCTTTCAGTTAAAAAGGTGTTTGATTTAATTGAAAATGCTATAAGACGTGCTTCAGAATACAAATATGATGATGCAGTTGCCCGGCTTTATCGCGCCCTTGAAATGATTGGCCAAATTGAGTTTGAGAAAGAATTCAAATGCTCAACCTCGGAAGTAAATATAGATAAATTACCAGAGCATTTGAGAGAAGATTTATTGGAAAAGTACAAAGACAAAAAGGATGGAAAAGTAAAGATTCCTTTGTTTTGTGTGTTTGAAATTTTGAATGAAGTGCAAAATGAGCTTGGTATCTTGTTTAAAAGTAAAATAGAAGAAATTAAAATGATACTCAGTCTTAGAAACAATTCAATTCTTGCACATGGTTTAATTCCACTTTCTGAAAAAGATTTTAATAAGGCACTTGAAATAACTTTAAATTTAACATCTATCTTTTCAAAAGATTACGAAGTTTCTTTTCCTAAAATAAAATGAATTTATTCTGTCTCGTTTCACGCCAGGCAATGGCAAATGTGCTGCCTGTTCTGATGTTTGAGCCGAGTAATGTTATACTCTTCACTACTCCAGAAGAACATCTTTGTGCTGAAAATCTTGAAAAATTATTTAAAGCTAAAGGGATAAAAGTAAAAAGAAATAATGGTCTTAATGCTTACGACTATATCAGATTCAAAGAGGCGGTTAAAAATCAATTAGAGTCAATTGAAGGTGAAACATGGTTGAATGTAACCGGCGGAACAAAACTAATGGCGCTTGCTGCTTATGAAGCTTTTGCTGAAAAGGATAAAAAAATTATTTACTGTGACACTGAGCACCAAAAAATTATTACCCTTTTTCCTAATTATGACTTATCAGAGCTTAAAGCAAATTTGAATATCGAGGACTACTTAAGTTCTTATGGTTATTCAATTGTAGAAACAAAGAAGATGGAACATCAAAAGGATTATTTCGAATTATTCTCTTTCATTGAAACCACTAATTCTATGAGTTCCTTTATTGATATGTTCACGAAAATTAGAGAAGAGTTGTCTTCTGAAAATAAAGTTCAGCAACCTAAGTTTACCGTCAACAGCAAGGAGCAATTATTTCAGTTTCAAAAAAATTTCGACAAATGTTTTATTCAATTTAGTAAACAAAAAAAGAACCCAATAAAAATTGAATTATCAGATTTTAGAAGCGGTGACTGGTTGGAGTTTTATGTTTTCTTCATCTTAAAGAAAAAAGAAAATCTCTGCCCTCTGATTGGTGTTAAGATTAAAAACCAAGAAGGCGTTGAAAATGAAATTGATGTTATGGTGCTTAAAGATTACAGACTTAATATCTATTCTTGTAAAACTGGTAAAAAAGATAATCAATTTGATCTATATCAATTAGAAACTCTTCGCAATATCACAAGCGGCACTTTTGGCAAGGGGATTTTTGTAACCGCAAACAAGCATTCTGAAAAATTTCTTAATAGGGCTAAAGAACTATCAATTAAAGTAATTCAAGTCCATAACAATATGAGATTAAATTAATGAAAAATAAAAATATACTTGTTTGTGTATCCGGTTTAACCCCGCAAATTGTTACCGAAACTTTATTCTGTTTAGCTGTTCAAAAAAAAGTTAAAGTAGATGAGATTTACGTGTTAACCACACAACGGGGCAGAAATGTTGTTCTCGGTAAAGATGAGCATCATGCAACTCCAAAATCTCCTCTAAAAAAAGAGATCAATGAGCTATGCAAAAAACATAAAATCAAAAAACCTTTATTCGAAGAAAACGACGTCCACATAATTGTTGCTAAAGAAGAATCACTAGAACTCTCTGACATACGGTCCGATAAGGACAATATTTTATTTCCCAATAAAGTATGTGAGTTTATACGACAAAAAACTTCCGATCCTAATAACGTACTATACTGCTCAATTACTGGTGGAAGAAAATCTATGAGTGTGCATATTGCCAATGCGCTATCGCTTTTTGCAAGAGAAAAAGATAAACTATTGCATGTACTAACAAAGGAAGAACATGAGTTCAAGGGTTTTTATCCAGTTAATAAGCAACAAGCAAAAGACCTAGAATTAGCAGAATTGCCGTTTGTTAGAATTCGTTCTTTGTTAACTGCTGAATTGAAGATGCCAGATTTGCTGAAATCGAATTTTGATGAGATTGTTAAAACAACTCAGGCACAACTGAAAATATTAACCCCTCAAAATAAAATGATTTTGGATATTGAGAGGAGAGAATTGAGATTTGCCAACAACTATATAAGTTTAGAACCAATGTTATTCCTCTTCTACTATTTTTTTGTCGATTCAAAAGAGAGAGGTAAGGAAAACATTTCTGTTTATGAGTTCATCTCATTTGATACTAAAAACAGATTTTTAGAATACTTTGCCACATATTATCCCACGCGTCACATTAAAAATCAGAAATGGTTTGAAAAAGGTTTTTCGAAAGAAGATTTCAGAGTAAAAAGATCCAAGATAAATTCAGTTATTAGTGAACTAATTGATGACCCAGATATTTCTTCATTTTTTATTATTGATGTTAACCGAAAATACGGTGAATCGACCTATCACATAAAAGCTGTTACTGAGCGATTCAAAATTAAATTCTAACACCATAGAACAGACTATTAGTCTGTTCTTTTCGGTTAATGTAGAATAGTCACTCAGTCTGTTCATCTCGGTTAATGTAGAATAGACTATCAGTCAGTTCGCTTTACCAAATCAATAAAAGCGCAGACTAGCAATCTGTTCGCTTTATTATTATTTTATCTAAAGCACAGACTAATAGTCTGTGCTACTGGGTAATTGAATGAAACGAACGACGGAAAATATAAGACGAAGAAACTTACCGCATTTATATTTTAATGATGGTATTTATTTCATTACTGCAAGATTAGCTAATACCATTCCGCTTGAAAAACTTAAACAGCTTCACATTCAATCCTCAAATATTAATTCATTAAACTTTGCAAAATTCAAAAACCACTTCCTCCAATACGATGCTTTTCTTGACAAATCTCTGGAAGGAAGGTCTATATTAAAAAAAACAGACTGTTCGGCTGTTATAAAACAATGTTTACATTATCCTGATGGAAAAGAGTATAAGTTAATTTGTTTTACAATCATGCCTAATCATTTTCATTTCGTAATTGAACTTCTTAAAAACAATAAAGGCATTAGCAAGATCATGCAATCAATAAAAGGAATTTCAGCATTGCGGATAAACAAATTGCTAAATAAAACCGGAAAATTTTGGCAAGATGAAAGTTACGATAGGTTGATTAGAGATGATATCGAATTTTATTTTGTAGTCAGATACATACTATTAAATCCGGTAAAAGCTGGATTAATTGATGACTGGCGAAAATGGGAACACACCTACTGTCATCCTCAGCACATTTTAATATAACCGGTAGAACAGACTATTAGTCTGTTCAAATAAAATACAATAATTAAGTATATGTTTATCCAATACAATTGAAGTTGAACAGACTATACGTTTATTTCTTTCAGTTAAAATAGCACAAACAATAAGTTTGTATAAAAGAAGTAGAACAGACTATTAGTCTGTTCCATTTAGTCGAGGTTAAAAAGTGTATATGCCTGTTCGATTAGTACATGTACAAACCGTACGTCTGTCAATTTAGTATGTGCACAGACTAATAGTCTGTGCTACATTGGTATTATAGTGAGTGACAAGTCGAAACATTTCCACAACGTTGTTTTTATTTCATAGTATTCCCACACACATTAATATTGCTGTAAGAATTTATGAGGGTAAAAAACATGTTTCCAAAAGATTTAGAATCCATAAGCTTTCAAGGCGGGGATGGCAGCAGCATTAATAATGCTGTAAAGATTGTAGGAGCAAAAAGCTTCCATTCCGGAATACAAGCAGAGTTCGAATTTATTAAGACGCTTTTTAATGAAAATGAAGTCGAATCGGCTGAAGGTAAAACTATAATTTTTCCCGATGCAGTTATTCATCATGTAAATGTTGTAACTAGAAATGGAGAGAACAAAAATATTTTCTTTAATGCAAGCGAATTCCAACCAAAACTCGATTTTGAGGATGTTGAAACTGTAAAAGTATTTACATTCATAAACTAAGGAGTGAAAGTAATGAAGCAAAACATCTATTTATTTTCGGATACACTTATTAAAAGAAAGGATCATTCAATCATTTGTGAAAAAATTTGCCGTAAAAACGATGTACCTGAAGAGGATGCCTGGGAGGAATATGAAAAGGAAGAATTCGTTTTAGGCGAAGATATTCAATTGCCTGCCGGGGATAAGAAGTATATACCAATTGAAAGCATAGAATCTATTTTAACATTTGGTTCAGTCCGCTTCAATTCTCGGTTCCTGTACTTCTTATCTCAAAACCAAATACCGCTGCATGTTTTTAGTATTAAAGGTAATTACGCTGGCAGTTTCATTCCTTCCGAAAGAAACAATTCCGGTTCAATACTAATTAGCCAGGTGCTGCTTTTTCGCAATCAACTTAAACGCTTAGACGTTGCTAAACAATTTGTGCTTTCTGCAATTGGTAATGCGCAAGCTAACCTTAAATACCACTTTAACAGAGGGGCGCATCTTTCAGACTTTATGCAGTCCCTTGATGAAATTAAGGAGTATGTAACTCGTGCCGATTCAATTACCGAGCTTATGGGTCTTGAAGGAACTGCAAAAAAATGCTACTACTCGGCTTGGGCTAAAATCTTTAAATTTCCTGTTGAATTTACATCGCGAGTAAAGAACCCGCCAAACAACTTAATTAATGCTTTAATTTCTTACGGCAACATGATTGTATATTCTGTATGCTTAAACGAAATTTATCATACAAGGTTATACCCCGAAATTGGGTTTTTGCATGAACCTGGCGAAGCTAAACTTAGCTTAAGTTATGATATTGCCGAAATTTTCAAACCCCTTATTACCGATAGAACTATTTTTAAGGTTATAAATAAAAATATGATTTCCGAAAATGACGCTGTCATAAAAAATCATAAATGCATTCTGAAAAAATCAGCACGAATAACCTTTGCACAAGAAATTGAGAACAAACTGCTAACAAAAATTCAGATTGAAGGAAAAGAAAAAAAAATAACCTACCGCCGGCTAATTCGCGAAGAATGTTACAAGCTGCTTAACTACATACTTAACCAAGAAAAGTACGAAGCGTACATAACCAAATGGTAATATAATGAGTCGAAAAATGTATTACATAGTTGCCTATGATATAACCTCTCCTAAGCGCTTGCCCAAAGTGCTTAAATTATGCAGACGATACTTGAACTGGGTACAGAACTCTGTTTTTGAAGGAGAACTTACTACTGCGCAGTTTGATAGGCTTAAAAAGGAAATGCAATCAATGGTAGATAAAAAGGAAGACTCAGTAATTTACTATTGTGCAAGAACTCCCGAAGTTGTCGAACGAGGTATTTTAGGAGTAGAAAAAAACGAAATAACAAATTTTATTTGAATATTCACGTTTCAGAAGATAAAAAACCTATTTAACGCTTAAAAAGTAGATTGTCGAACCCCTAGCCAAATTTATAAAAGAGGGATCGACAATCTTTTTATTTTATTTAATATTTTGACTTTTAGCTTAATATTTTGAATTTTTTGGAAGATGTTAATCGAACTATAATAGAATTGAGACCTCCCTTTATATAGTTCCGATAAGCCGATTTATTTAATGTTAATCGAACTATAATAGAATTGAGACCAACTTCTTAGTAAACTTAGCATTTTTCTTTAATGCTTCAATGTTAATCGAACTATAATAGAATTGAGACTTTAAATAATGCTTTTTATAAGCTATACTAACTTAAATGTTAATCGAACTATAATAGAATTGAGACCAACGGTCTAAGATTGTGGAGACGGCATATAGGAACTTATGTTAATCGAACTATAATAGAATTGAGACTCATCTTTATTCGCTTGAATAAACTTTTCAAGCGAAATGTTAATCGAACTATAATAGAATTGAGACGTATGTCCTCCATTTTCTTTTTTTAGTGTTTGAAATGTTAATCGAACTATAATAGAATTGAGACCAC
>JACAFC010000277.1 GCA_013388515.1 Ignavibacteriaceae bacterium
AGTTTTCCTTGAATATCATATACATCTATCTTTATTTGTGATGCCTTTGGAACACTGTATAAGAATGTTGTTGCATTATTGAATGGGTTAGGATAGTTTTGTTCTAGAACATAATTATCAATAGTCTGTGGCTCGTCTTTACGGATAGCGTTTGGTGGAAGGTTAGGAGGAATTGTATCTTTAAAATTTCTCCAATCTGTACCTACTTTTAACACTTGCGATAGCCAAATCAATCTTAGCTCGTCGTTGATTAGGTCGTCTTGTTGACTTGGAGTTCCTGGAGCAGTAAATAGATGTATTGGATCTAATGATCTTGTTAATACTACCTCTGCTCTTCCGAATTCTTTGCAGAATATTGCAGCCCATATATCGCCTTGATCGTTCGCTATATAGATTGTTACATGTTCATCATAGCCGTATAGTGGTGTTATGTATGTAAAACTATCCGGATAAGTGTATGCTCTTGCGCCGTTTAGTCTTGGGTAGTCTCCTGGCACTCCGAATAGTGATATTCCTATTGTGCTGTCTGTTGGCTGCTCGTCATAGTATACTTCGTTGTTTGTTCCATTTTGTATAAACTGCTTCACATAGTTGAGGGTTGTTCTTGATTGTCCTGTTATTCCACTGACGTATAGTCTTCTCCTGCCTGTTTCCCAATTTGAATGGTATGGTGGTGCTCCTGCTGCTATGTCGTCGTCTAGTTTTCCTTTCATTAGTTTTGTCCATAGTAGGACGCTTCCATTGTATGCAGGATAAGTGCTTTCTAGTATTGGTGTGCCGTCTGGATTTTTTCCTTTTATTAGTTGTATTGTTCCTATGTCTGTGTTTCCATTGACTTGTACTGATGGGTTTTGTATTAGGTAGTGATTGTTTGATTTTACTTCCATTTTGTATATTCCTGCTGGTACGTCCATGCTGAATTCTCCTGTTAATGAGTCTGTTCGTGTTTTTGTTTCTTCTCCGATGCTGTTTTCTAGTATTATTTCTGCGTATAATCTTTCTCTTTCAGGAGCATTCTCTATCCTTCCAGAAATATTGTCAGCATTAGTATTTATTGTCCATGCTATTAGTGGTATGCTAAGCCATTTCATTCCTTTATGAATAATGTTTTCAAGTTTATCTTTGAGCATGCTTGTTATTATGTTTAGGCTATTTATAAATTTTGTGGTTGTAGTTATTATGTAGTGGTTAAGATTATGTTTTTTTGTGTTTATGCATGTAATACTTCTAGGCGTAAGATGTCTTGTTATTTGCTTAGTTTGTGGCCTGTTGAGACTTATAGTTTCCAGAATATTACTGTATATTATACTGGTTATGGTGTTCATTATCCTCATAAGACTGACTTGCCTAATAGTATGGTTTCTGGAATTATTGTTGACCCACTATATGTTTATGGTGCTTATGATGGATTTATATTCCTTCCATAAAAAATATTGTTAAAGATGTAGTAAACCCCTCAAAACAAGACAAAATTACGCTGCATTTTTAATAACATATTCTTTCAAAAATTCATTCGGAATCATGCCATTTAATGACGAGTGGACATAGTCATTGTTATAAAA
>JACAFC010000118.1 GCA_013388515.1 Ignavibacteriaceae bacterium
CCTCTGGAAACTGCCCGCATTGAGGCTGACGGCTCGTTATGGGCTGTGCATCATTCTTTTTTGATTATTACTCCAGCTTTCATTAATGGATCCAATAAATTAGCAGCCCCTCCGTGTTCAATAATTTTTCCATCCTTAATTCGGTCAACATTTACTCCTGTAAAAGTAATTGGCTTTCCGGTTGGTTTCATACCAAACCATTCCTCCATAAATGTGCCAGTAACAAAATAACTCGTTACAACCCATTCACCTTCTGAGATTTGATTTTCGATGGTCAGTTTCAAATCGGGAAAGACACGTCTTACGCCGAGCACGTGATCTGTTGCTCCTTTTATTCCGATCTTATAGTGCTTACCCTCATAAATCTCCACATAGTCTTCTGAAATGAATTCCCGGATGTTAGATACATCTCCAGTGTTTTCTATTTCTTCTATGTATCGACGAATAATTGTTTTGTTATCAAATTTGTTCATATCAATAGTAGTGATTTATTTGCATAGCCCATAACGGTTTCGGGCTTTGCGTTCGGGCGGGTTTCGGAGTACTAAACTGTCAACCAGCACTGAATCCCGCAAGGCGGGATACAAAGCTCCAAGTTTGCACGTCACACCGTCTAACACAAAACCAGTGTTAGTTGATATATTATTCTGTCCAACGATATTTTCTATAATCATTTTCAATTAGAGCCTGCATATCACCCATATTTTCAGATTTAAAAAATGAAATAATTAATTTTTGATATTTCCCGTTGTTTTTTAACTCGCTGAAAGTATGATTGTCGTTCGCAATGAATAAAATATGGTTTGGATAAATGGAAGCCAAAGCAATTTGCGAACGGTAATCTGCAGTGTGATCCCATCTTCCCGCAAGAATAAAAACTTTTGTCTTAAGACTATGTTGGTTTATAAACTGCATTGCCAATGGTTGTATCTTATTTTTGTTATATGCTTCTATTAATGGCAAAGAAGAAAAATACAGGTTTTCAATATCGGGTTGTAAAATATCATTCTTCAATTGGAAATTTTTTAATAATGGAAATATAAATTCGAACAACCGAACTCTAATAGGAATGCCATCTGTCGAAGTATAAAATTTTTGTATCACGTTTATTTGATAGTCTTCCCGAAATTGATTGATAGCTGTAGTATCATTAGCAAGTAATATGTTCAATAACTTGTTTCTTTCAAAGTTCAGACTATCTGGTTTAACAAAAAAGTTTTGCCTCTGAAAAAGCTTTGCAATCATTGCCCTGCTTATTGTTTTTTGATCTATAAGCTGTTTAAATTTTTTCTCAAAGTGTGAATCCGCTTTTGTTGTTTCTTCCCAAAATTTGTCGTGGTTGATGCCTAGTTCTGCGTCTAAAAAATAATTTACAGATGCACCGGTAAATGCTTTGTCAACATATTGCCCATAAAGACTTAAAAACTGATGTATTAAGAAACCTCCGCCGGATTGTCCATAAAGATAGATATGACCCGAATTGCCAACAATCTTTTTTCGCACTTCGTTGATGTCATTTACATATTGTTGCCACGAGTAAACTGTATATGCTTTTTCCCAATTCACATTGCCCGATGTATCTGTAACAAGGTTTTTTAAATCACTATTGTTGTTACGTCCAATTATACCTAAAACATTATAAGAGGTGTCAAATAGTGTTTCTTGCAGGTTGGCAATAGCTCCTTTTCGTACATAAAATTGTTGTGCGTCTGCAATAATAAAAACCGTTGGTTTGGAACTATCAAAGATGCGTCCAAATTCATAGGAAACTGTGGTTTTTCCATTTTTTGGGTTCGCATAATCAATAGGAACGGAAATTGTGTGGAAAAGAAATTTGTCTTGTCCAAAGAGTAATAGTTGGAAATTAATGCAAAAGAAAAAGATAAATCGTCTGTGCATAAATGTCTTTTAGTATATATAATGAAATATATTATTCAAGCAAATTGTTTGCAAAAAATATGTGCCAACTATTATGATAAAATTTTACGAATGGAAAAATATTTGGTCGGTTGGTAAGTATAGTCAGCCAGAGGTTGATAAATTTACAAGTTCATCAATCTACTCGCTTAAAACATAAATAAATTTTGGAAGGAGGGCAAGGGGGGAGCAAGATAAAGAGTCCGCCTACGGTGGATAAATATGAGTAAGAGAAAGATTAAGAAAAGAGGCATTGGATTTCTTACACAATTTTAACTTACAAAGTTGTGAGGTGAAAACTTGCTCAAAGGATAATAAAATCCTTTTTAGCGGGAGATTATTTTTCTTTTTGCGAACAGTCCTAATAAAACATTTCCAAGATAAATGAGCTGCGCAAAAACAAATAACAGAGACAAAATTTGCATTGAATTACCAATTAGTTGGTGGTTTTCATTCACAACTTGCGATGGATTAATGCCAATATAAAGAACGATAAAAATCAGAATTGTGGTGCCGACTGTAATAAGAACATGTATTCGAGTAATGGTAATGGAATAAAGAAATCGATTTGTCAACATATAAAGGAGCCATAAGAATAAAAGAAGCAGAGGAATTATCCATAACATAGCTTTTATTGGAACGCCAAACATTTCCTTATCTTGAAAATTCATTTTAGTTAGTTGGGAAAAAGTAAGCCCAACCAGTACGGCTATAGATGTAAGTAGCAGCAATTGGTATGAATCTTTTTTGATGTTAAATATTGTGCTCATAGAATCTGATATTTAATTAAAATAAATTTTATTGTTTTGTTTGTTACCATTGCACCGACAATATGTTACCCAGTGAGCATATTACTTTGGTCTAATAATTTTATTACTTGAAATTAAACAAGTAAAATGAAATTTACTGCGCTAATTTTTTTATATAGTCAGGTGTGGGAGGATCATCCTTAAAGAAATCGCCTTTTTTGCCTTGAGATAAAGCCCAAATATCCAACCAGGAAATTCCCCAATTGCCAAACTTTGTTATTTCGGTTTGATATAATTCATCTTTTAGAGTTTCATCCATGCTTATAAAATTGTAACCATTTTTCTTAAGCATAATTGCAAGCGAATCAATATAATTGGAATTTAACCAGCTGGCATGCATTAGTAAAATTTGATTAATGTTTTTCCCAAATAATTTTTGTGACTGGTTTTCAAAAAAGTGCAGTTTCTTTTCCATGTAGGTTATGTAGTCACCTCCGATTTTCGCAGCAAGAGTGAAATCATTTTTTTCTTTAGCACGCTTATAAGCAACTGCAAAAACATAATCCTCATTATCAATAGTAACCGGAGCAATTTTATAATTTATAGACTTTAAAAAGTTAGTTAATGAATCGTATTTCTCCTTTGTATTGCCGATATGCAGAAACGGGTGACGAAAGTATTTAAGTGATTTATACCTTTCAGCGAGAATTTGTTTTGATATTAATTCACCTTTCAACACATCTTGCGCAAAATCTGCAAAAGATACTTTGTTGTAATCCGGATGAGAAAATGTATGATTTCCCAGCTCTAAATTATTATCAAGCCACTTTTCCAAAAGTGAAACTTGAAATTTATTAACACTATCATTGGAATAAAGTTTTCGTTCATTTACAAAGCCAATTGCCGGGATATTATGTTTTTTTAGTGAATTAATTATCCCATCCATTAGTTTTCTTTGGAAGGCTGTATCATTCATCCCATAGGAAACTACCGGCAAATCATCAATTGTAAAACAAATATTTTTGTTTTGTGCAGAAATGATTTGAATAAAAAAGAAAAGGAGAAGTATTACAAAGTGTATTTTCATTTTATTTAAGATTTATTTTGAATTTTTAAGAAAGCTATGAATCAAGAAAGACAACGCTGTTTCGATTACCCCAATTACAAAATAAATGTACTGAAGCCAATGCCCTCCGCCAATAATATTTACCTGAACAAATATCCAAATAATTAATCCTAAACCAAAAGTAGCTCCAACAATTCCTGCATATTCATGCTTGCGGATTGTGAGTACTGCAGCTGTTCCTTGCCCAACACCATTTACTAACAATAAAATAATCCCTGGAATGAGGAAATTATTAAATGGTGAATTGTTTAAAAGCTCGACTGACATTTCTAAGAGTTTACCGGAAGGATAGAGTATTATTAATAATCCAGAAACAAAAGCGCCTAGTGCAACAAATACTTGGATGATAAATTGAAAAGAGAATATGACAGTCTTCATCATGGCTTAACCTGTAGTTACGAAAATGTAATTTGAGCAAAGTTAATAAGTTTCTAATCAATATAACCTAAATGATGTTCCATCTCAATAGATCTGCTGTTATTTTGAATTACATTCAAAACATTTCTATTTTAGCCACAGTAAATTTTAAGTTAACAACTTATAATTTTTATTCTTTAAACATGTCCTCATCAAAAACTTTAAATAAAGAAATTACAGGCAAATCAACGGCAAATGCTTTAGCTGATTCGTTCGAAGAAAAATTTCGGCTTCTATTAGATACAGTTGAGGATTTTATTTTCATTTTAGATTCAAACGGTTGTTTCGAAAGTGCAAGCTACAGAGGAGCTATTAATCTTGGGTTCCTTCCTAATGAACTTCGCAAAAAGCACATTACAGAAATAGTTGTAGATAAGAATAAGCAAATATTAATAAGTTCGATTCAGCAAGCACTTGCATCGCAAAAACAAATCAGCTTTAATTTGTATTTCCTTTCCAAATCTCACGAAGAAATAAAGCATCAAGTAACCATTCGTCCAATAATGAACGGCAGTGGAGTTACCGGGTTAATTGGAATATGCAAAAACCTAAGTAAAGAGATTGCACATCAGGAAAAAATTACCGCTCTTAAAGGTAATCTTTTAGAAGCAGATCGTCTCTTAAAAGTTGAACGTCAAAGAACCGATCGTCAAAAAGTGTTACTTGAAGAATTGAATAGGTTGAAAAATGAATTCATTTCACAATTCTCTCATGAGATGAGGACACCTCTGTCAACAATAATAGGGTTCTCTGAAGCTATATGCTCGGATGATGAATTAACTGATTCGAGGAAAACTGAATTCCAATTAGAAATTCTTAAAGAAGCTAAAAGGTTAGCAAAAGCCATTGATGAAGCTTTAGAATTGACCAATTTGGATTCGGGGCGTGGAATATTGGTTTTATCGGAGCTCAATTGTATCGAACTATTAAAAAATGTGATCTTTTCGAATAAAATTGATGCAAAAAATAAAAATATAACTCTAGAATTTGAACTTCCTGAAGAAAAATGCATTATAAAAGCGGATAAAGAACGTCTTATTGATGTATTTGATTCTCTACTAAAAAACTCAATTAAGCATTCCCCAAGGGGCAGCAAAATAAAAGTTTTCGGTCAAATTTTTCCTCAAGAAATTGAACTAGTCTTTACAGATACGGGTAGAGGCATTTCTCAAAATGACTCTAAAAAGCTGTTAAACCCTTCGAAATCCTTTCAAAATATCAGCAAAGCTAAATCTGAGACAGGCATTGGCTTGGATTTTGCTAAGAAGATCGTGGATTTACACAATGGATATATGGATATCCAAAGTGAAGTTGATAAAGGCACAACCTTTATCATAAAATTACCACGAAATTAAACTGACAAACTAAAAGGTCAAATAGTGAACAAATTAGTTTATATCGTCGATGACGAGCAGGCAATCTCTAAACTCCTTTCCTATTGGTTAAAGGATAAGTGGGGTTATGATATAGAAGTTTTTGGAACTGGGGAAGAAGCTCTTAAGAAATTATATCAAAAACCAGATCTTGTTTTATTAGATATAATGCTTCCTGGTATGGATGGTATGGAGGTGTTAAAGCGAATAAAGCAAATCGATGAAAACCTTCCAGTTATAATGTTATCTGCACAAGGTAAAATAGAAGTTGCTTTAGAAGCACTGAAATATGGAGCATATGATTATTTTCCTAAACCGATTGATCTCCAGAAATTGGAACCAGCGGTTAAAAATGCAATAAAAGGATATGATCTCACTAAAGAAATTGAAAACCTGCGTGACAATATTAAGAAAGAGTATAGTTTTTCAAATATAGTTTCGGCAGACAGCCGTATGCAGGATGTCTTCAAGCTTGTAACTAAAGTATTAAATAATGACATCACAGTATTAATTTACGGCGAGAGTGGAACTGGAAAGGAACTTATTGCGCGAGCTATTCACTACAACGGAAACAGAAAAAATGCACCATTTGTGGTTGTTAATTGTGCTTCAATTCCAAGAGAATTACTTGAAAGCGAATTATTTGGCCATGAAAAAGGATCCTTTACAGGTGCGCATCAGAGAAAACTTGGGAAATTTGAAATTGCAAATGGTGGAACCATATTTCTTGATGAAGTTGGCGAGCTTGAAATGTTATTACAAGCAAAACTGCTTCGTGTAATCCAAGAAAAAGCATTTGATAGAGTTGGAGGTACCGAACTAATAAAAACAGATGTGAGAATTATATCAGCTACTAACCGCGATCTTAAAGAAGCAGTTGATAAAAAAGAATTCAGAGAAGATTTATTCTACCGATTAAACTCATTCCCGATTTATATTCCTCCGCTTCGTCATAGAAAAGGAGATATCCTTGTACTAGCTCAACATTTTCTTGAATCGCTAAGTAAAAAACTTGGAAAAGAAATAAAAGGATTCTCAAAGAAAGCACTTAAACTTATTTATGACTATCCATGGCCAGGAAATATCCGGGAAATGGAAAATACAATTGAAAGATGCATGATAATCGCCGAACGTGATATAATTGATGTTGAAGATTTACCCACACACCTCCGCACAGCTGAATCTGTTATTGCCAGTGACTTCACAGGTAATATTTTCAATGACGACACAATAATACCTTTTGAAAATCTAAAAGAGGAATCAATTCGGCATGCTTTAAAAGTTACAAAAGGAAATATTGTAGAAGCTGCGAAAAAGCTTCATTTGGGGAGAGCAACAATATACAGGTTAATGGAAAGATATAATATTGAACACAAGGTTTTTGCCTGAAAATTAAATTTGCGAAAGGCCGATATGGATTACGTATACGAAACATACGAAGATGTTTTAATTCAAGTAGTTGACTTAACGCGTGCAACTCTTAAAGAAGCGAATGAATTTAAATCAACACTTTCCAAAAAAATAGAGGAAGGTTATAGAAAGATAGTAATTGATCTATCTCATTGTGAATTTATAGATTCAACTTTTCTAGGTGCATTGGTTGTTTCCTTAAAAAATGTTACAGCTTTGGGTGGTGATTTGAGGTTAGTTGGATTTCATCCGGCAGTTTACCAAATGATACAGCAGACAAAAATGTACAGAGTATTCGAAATATTCTCTACAAAAGATGCTGCAATAAAAAGCTACAACCCATAAAAACCCGGCAGCACTTAATATCTAAATTCATGGTAGAGATGAACACAAAGCAATGTTAGTAAAGTATATCTTAGGTATCCTTTCTTAATATTGTATTTGGAGCTAAGCCAATAAACGGTGATTGTTCACTTCTTAAAATAGTGAGTTCTTTTCCTGTAAAACTGGAGTACAAAACGTTCGAGTAACTGGATGAATGCAAACAAGAATGAAATAGATCCATTATTTATTTTTGAAGAAATTAGAAATAATGATTTATTCCAAAATATCAATGCATCGGTTTCAGATTTTGAAAATCTGAAATTAGAATTAATTAATTTAAAAAAGGGTGAAGTACTTTTTAACCGCGGAGATGCAGCCAATTCAATCTACTTAGTTATTAAGGGAGAAATCATCTTAATTGATGATCAAATAAAAAATAAGCCTCAGTTCTGGTTCAGTAATAGAAAATTTTTAGGGCATGAAGAATATTTCTTGCATACAAATAGAAATTCAATGACTATTGCCGTGTACGATTCTATAATCGGCGAAATATCAGAAGAGAGATTAGAGGCATTTATTAACAGGTACCCTTCAGTTTTAAAAAATATTAGTAATTCATTATCTAATCTAGACGATGCTGCTTTAACTGAAGTAAATAGCATAATTGAAAATAAGTTCAACTCAATATTAAGAGCTGCCTTAACATCTCAAAAAAATTCTGCCTCAAATAATAGTGAAAGACTTATGCACAGCAAACAAACTGATCAAGATACTAGCTTTGCAATTATGAAAAATGAAACTAAACAAGTTGATTTGAATAAATTACAATCCGGTATCAATCAAATAATCCAAAACATTATTGATAGTTTGAATTTGCTGGATAAAGAGAAAAATGGCGTTTGGGCTGCCCTTTCTGAGTATGAAACAAATAATAAAAAGCTTGAAGAAGAAATCGTTTTGCTCAAAGACCAGGTAAATAAATTTTTAAAGTCTGACAAAGAAAAAAATGAGTTACTTGGTCATCAAAGCTATAGAATAATAGAATTAGAAAAGAAAATATCAAAATTCAGCGCTCTTCAATCCGAGTATTTACAAAAACTTGAATATTTCAGTGAACAAGAATCTCAAAATTCAATTAAGAGAAAAAAATATGAAGATGAGCTAAAAGCTAAGGAATCTGAAATTGCAAACCTTGACTACCAATTAAAAGCTCTTAACAAGCATATTACGGAGCTTACAGAAACTAATCAGGCTTTAACAGGAAAGATAGCTGAGAAGGATAAAACAATTACTCAACAAATTGAAGAGTATAAAAATTTTAATGTAAAAATTGAAAATTTGAATTCTGAGCTTAATATAAAAGAAAAAAAGCTTACCGAATTAAATAAAGATTTAGCGGACAAAAGTCACCTAATTTCAGAACTGAACAACCTTGTAAATAAAAAAGAGACTGAAAAAAGCGGGTTAGCTTCTATCATTACCGAAAAAGATGAAAATATTAAATCTTTGTCGGAATCACTATCAGAACTGCAAAACAAAATTATTCTCGCTGAAAAATCCGAAAAGAATAACAGCCAAACTATTCTGGATCAACAGAATAAAATTGACGAATATGATAGAATATTGCGTTCTCATGTCGAAAGATTGGCTCAACTTGAGGGTGAAAATATTAAAATAACAGAAGAAGCTAAATCTATTTCAGAAGTGTTGATAAAGAAAGACTCTGAGATCAGCGAACTGCAAAGAACAAATAATCAATTAAGTGAAGAAATAATATCACTTAATCAGCAATTAAAAAATTTAGATGAAAACAGAGCCGAATCCGAAAAGAGATACTCAACCTTAGAATCTAGATATGATCATGTTAATGAACAGCTGAACTTACTTGTTAAGAATGTAGAAGAAAAGAATAGTATTATTGAATCGAAGGATCATGAAATAAGCAGTATTCTAAAAAGTGTTGAAGAGCTAAAAAGCATTATTAAAAATAAAGACAGTGAAATTGAGCAGCTTTATCCACTGGTTGACATAAACAAAAGAATAATTAGTGAATCGGATAAGCTGAAAGATGAAATTGATTTTCAAAAAGCCGAACTGATTTCTTTAAAGAACGCATATGATCGATTAAATAATGAAAATGGACATTTGTACGAACAACTAAGCAGCTTAAAACTGGAAACTGAAAAAAGTAAGAATGAATGCGGCAATCTCAAGCAAACAAACGAGGAAAATGAAAAGTTAAAAAATGAACTTGAAATACTTAAAAACAATCTAATTGAAAAAGTCGGATTTATAGAAGAACAAAAAAATGAATTTGTTCAGCTGAATGAACTTTTTGAGCGTTTGAAAAAAGAAAATGGTTATCTGTCAGAACAGCTTAATAATTACAAACAACAATTTGAAATTAATAAAGCAGAGTTCAATAATTTATTAAGAATAAATGCAGATTTTAATAAACTTAAAGATGACCAAGAGTTTTACAAAGTAAGTATAGCAGAGAAAGATGATATCATTAAGCAGCAAAGAAGTGAAATTGAAGAATTGAAGATTGCAAAATCCGAAATATCGCTTGCTCTTAATTCAGCGAAAAACAATTTTGATTCGAAGTTAAAAGAAAAAGATAAACTTATTTATGAATTATCAGATAAGTATGATCAGGTTCAAAAAAGCCTGGAAGAAAAAATTTATCTTGAAAATCAGCATGTTGAGTTAATAGAAAATCAGGCACAAAAAATAGCTGATTTCGAATTATTAGTTCATGGTTCTAAGGAGAAAAAAGAGGAGAAGAATCTTGATCAAGACGATATGCTTGAAAAAAGTGTTGCCTTCTCCAAACCCGATGTTCAGCCGCAATCCAAAAAAGCTGCCGGTTTGTTATCAAAATTCAAGGTAGTTGCACCTCAGATTACGCCATATCCAACAATTGATAATAGTTTTGAACATTTTGAACAGTCCGGCATACACATACTAAATGTTAATTTAACCCGAGCAACGATGGATGTTGCAACAACATTTAATGAATCTTTACAAGATATAATCAACACTGAGAATAACAAAATAATAGTGAATTTACTTAAATGTGAATTTATTGATTCGAGCATACTTGGTGTACTTGTAAGCAATCTTAAAAAGATTACTGCAATTGGCGGCGATCTGAGATTGGTTGGCTTTCATCCTACGGTCCGTTCAATGATGGAACTGACTAGAGTTAATCGATTATTTGAGTCATTCCCGAGTTTAGAAGAAGCGATTTCAAGTTTTAACTAGGATGGATGATTTTATTTCAAATACTTTTTATGAGTACGATTAGGTTTAATAGCTAGAAAATAATGTATAACCGATTTGATCCTTGCTGTATAGATTAATACGCAGTAAATACTTCACATGTTACCCGATGAAAAGAAAAAAATATTAGTTGTTGATGATGATTTAACAATCAGAAAACTCATTAAACACCATTTAATAAAAAATCAATATGATGTGCTCGAAGCCCAAGATGCAATTGAAGGTTATGAGCAGTTAAACACAAATAATATTGATTTGGTTCTTTGTGATGTTGTTATGGAAGGCATCGATGGCTTTACATTTTGTCAAAAAGTAAGGCAAGAAGAAAAATACAAAGTCCTTCCATTTATTTTTGTTACAGCACGTAATAGCCACGAAGATAAAGAGAGGGCACATGAAGTAGGCGGGGATGAATTAATAACCAAACCATTTGATTTAAAAGACCTTCTTCTGCGGGTTCAAACATTATTAAAACGGGCTGATATATTTAAAGTTCATGGAGTAAAAAAGAATATATCAGAGTCGTTTACAAAACAAGTTCCAAGGGTATTGTTGGTTGATGATGATCCTACCTTAACAAAATTATTTTCTCATTCCTTGAAAAAAGAAAATTATGAATGTGATGTTGCTAACTCGGCAATTGAGGCTTTAACATTAGCCAAAAATACTCAACCAGATATAATTGTTTCTGATATAATGATGCCTAATATTGATGGATATACTTTTAGAAGGATGGTTTTAGAAGATCTACAACTTAAGTCAGTACCTTTTGTTTTTCTTACTTCAAAAAACAACGAGCAAGATATTTTGGATGCTTATGACCTTGAGATAACTGATTATGTACTAAAAACATCAGGAACAAAGGTTATTGTTGCTAAACTTTCTGCAATAATAAATAGCCTTGGTAAAGAGCGTCAGAAAATAGTATCCGAATTGAATTCTGCAGTTGATAACATGAGGGTAAAAGTTGTTCCCGATAAAAGCCCAGAGTTTGGAGACTTTATAATAAATCAATGGCATCAACCATATCAAGGTATACCTGGAGGAGATTTTATTGATTACTTCAGCCTCAATGATCAGAATATGGCAATAGTTCTAGGAGATGTAATGGGCAAAAAATGGGGAGCCTGGTATTTTACTTTTGCTTATGCTGGGTTAGTGCGAAGCGCTGTTAGAATGGTACTTCAAAATACAGAAGACTTTGTCCCTAGTAAAATTCTTCAGCAAGTAAATGAATCTGTTTATAAGGATTCCAAAGTATCAGAAGTTTTTACAACGCTTTCTGTTGTGATTCTTAACAAAGAAAAATTAACTCTGAAATATTCGGGTGCTGGAGATCTTCCTCTTATTTACAAGAATAATTTAACTGGGAAGGTTGAGAAAATTGCGACAAAAGGATTGCTGCTTGGCTTTGCTGAAAACGGAAACTTTCAAGATGTTACAGTAAATCTAAATAAAGGCGATTCTGTTTTTTTGGTAACAGATGGAATAATGGATTCTAGAAATCCTCAAGGTGAAGCTTTTGGAAATCAAAAGTTTAATCAAATATTAAACAACCTAGGTGCAGACGCGGATGATTTCAATATCATGAAGCAGCAATTTGAATCCTTCACTGGAGGAAAATTTGAAGATGATGTTAGTATGATTAACATTAAGCTTCCCAAATAAATCTGTTTTCATCATTTTATTTTTCATTACCCCCATTTTCATATCACAATGGCTTATCAAGGGTTGTAGCAAAACGAGACAAAGTAGTTGTAATAACAAGAATAATTGAATTGTACACAAATAAATTTCCGAAAAACATAAGATTCTTCCTATATAATTTTGTAGATTGGTAAGGTCATAATAACTAAGTGAGTATTAACACAAAAGTTATTGAATTACTTAGTTATATTTGAAAAAAAATTGGAGGGCGGGTTGAAACAATTTTCAATATATAAGCAGTTACTGCATCGTTTCCATTTTCTTCGTAACCTTTCACGGGGGGAAATTTTTTTATCTCCCTTCAAACATGGATTGATTACTTTTCTTGTACTTTTATTGTGCTTAGCATTTTTTGAGTATATCCAGGGAACGATTTTAGGGAAGCCTGTAAGAATAATTGATACAATAGACTTTGCGATTGCATTTTTAGGATTTGCTTTAATGTTTGCAGCCAAATTGTTAGAGAGACTTGCTGGGAAGCGTTAAGCATCTCAGCAGTTTAACTCTCTATATTCGCTTGAAGTTTTTCTGTTCGATCAGCAATCTTAAGTTGCTCTAATAATTCGTTTAAATCGCCTTCAATAATATTTGAAAGGTTATATAGAGTTATTCCAATACGATGATCTGTTACTCTATTCTGAGGGAAATTGTAAGTTCTTATTTTATCACTTCTGTCACCGCTTCCAACCATGTTTTTTCTTTTTGCAGAAATTTCATCAGTTTGTTCCTTAATTTTTATATCATATAGACGAGCTCGTAAAACTTTCATTGCTTTCTGTCGATTTTTCAATTGAGATCTTTCATCTTGGCATTGTACTACTAATCCGGTAGGAAGGTGAGTTATTCTTATTGCAGTTTCAACTTTATTAACATTTTGGCCGCCGGCACCGCCCGATCTAAAAACATCAATCTTTAAATCACTAGGGTTTATTTCAACTTGAACATCCTCAACCTCTGGCAGCACCGCTACGGTTGCAGCAGATGTGTGAACGCGTCCGCTTCCTTCGGTTGCTGGCACTCGTTGAACTCTGTGAACACCGCTCTCGTATTTCAAATCCCCAAATACATTGTTACCATTAACTGAAAAAATTACTTCTTTAAGTCCTCCTAGTCCGGTTTCGTTTATATCAACCAACTCCACTTTCCATCCTCTTACTTCTGCATATCGAGAATACATTCTAAATAGATCGCCGGCAAAAAGTGCAGCTTCCTCACCCCCAGTTCCAGCACGGATTTCCATAATTACGCTTTTATCATCATTAGGATCTTTGGGAATAAGTAAAATTTTTATTTCATCTTCCATAGCTTCTTTTTTAATCAATAACTCTTTTAACTCTGTGCTTGCAAGATCGGATAATTCTTTGTCTGTCGAAGTATCTATTATCTCCTTATTCCCGTCGATATTTAACATAAGCTGTTTGTAATTTTCATAAGCAGAAACAATTTCAGCAAGATTATTTCTTTCTTTACTCAGGTTAATGATTTTGTCACGATTGTTTTGATTTGCCGGGTCTGAAAGTTCCTCGTTAACCTGATCAAAGCGATCTTTAATTTTTCTTAGTTTATCTAAAAGATTCATAAATGATTTACAAATTTGAGTCAGAAATATACCAAAGCAGTATAATATTTTCTAAGTTAATAGGAAACACTCTTTAATAATACTTTGTTTGTAGTGAAGATATAAGGTCAATAAAAATAAAAAATAGCTATATTAAACTTAAAGAGTAAAGTTTAATTTGAATGATGATATTTCCAATGAAAATATAATCTACTCGAAATGAAAGAGAACCATGAAAAATCACCCATCAGGTTGCAGACGTATATTTCCCTAATTCTAAATAATTAATCTGCAGTCAGCTTTATTTGTAACGAGAGTAAATATTAATGAAAAAATTTGAAATACCTAGTTTTTATCGAAGTTCTATTATTTCAAGAATAAAACAGTATAGAAAGTTAACAGATACAAAGAAAAATGATCTAAAACCTTTTGTTTTAGATTTTGGAACCGTAATGTTTTTTATCCCAAGGCATTTTGGTTTTTGTTATGGTGTAGAAAACGCAATTGAGATTGCGTACAAAACAATCGAAAGCAATTCGAACAAAAATATTTACTTACTTAGCGAAATGATTCATAATCCGGGGGTTAATAATGATTTGAAAGATCGCGGTATAAGATTTATCTTGGACACTTTAGGAAATAATTTAATTGACTGGACAGAAATAAAGAAAGACGATATTGTAATAATTCCCGCATTTGGAACAACTTTAGAAATTGAAGCTAAATTAAAGGAAATAGGCATTAGTGCTTATCAGTACAATACCACTTGTCCATTTGTAGAAAAAGTATGGAATCGATCGTCACAACTAGCAGATGCAGGTTATACAATAGTTATTCATGGCAAACATTTACATGAAGAAACACGGGCAACATTTTCTCATAGTAAAATTCACGGCCCATCACTAATTGTAAGAGATTTGCGCGAAACTAAATTTTTGTCAAAAGTTATTTCGGAAGAAAAAAGTAAATCCGAGTTTTACTCATTTTTTTCTGGTAAATATTCGGAGAATTTTAATGCTGACAAAGATCTTGAAAAAATAGGGGTTGTAAATCAAACTACAATGCTTGCAACTGAAACCCAAGAAATTGCCGATCTTCTCAAATCAACTATGATAAATAAATATGGAAAGGAATTATTAAAATTTCATTTTGCTGACACTAGAGATACTTTGTGTTATGCAACTTACGATAATCAAGAGGCTACATATGAACTTCTGAAAAATTCAGCAGACTTTGCTGTTGTTGTAGGTGGTTACAATAGCTCAAATACAAGTCACATTGTCGAACTTTGCGAAGCAAAGCTTCCAACATATTTTGTTTCGTCTGCAGAAAAAGTAATCTCCCGAAAATTAATTAAGCATTATAATATTCTATCCAAAGCCGAAATTTTAACTGAAGATTATATACCTAACAAAGACAAAGTAAAAATCCTTATCACCAGCGGTGCGTCTTGCCCGGATTCAGTTGTTGATGAAATACTTACTAAGCTGCATTCTTTCTTTCCTAATATTCAGAGTATCCAAGAACTTTTAAATGAAAAATTAAAGTTGTAGAGGTTTGATGGCTTATGGAATGATAGTTGTGACGCTATTCAACCCTAGATTAGTACAATAATTTGAAAATGGCGCAAACATACAAAAACACTATATTTAACATTATTTTTTAATGAATTTCCTCACACACTTGATCGTCATTTTATTTGGTATTCAAAAGGCTAATAGGTAATTTTAACTGCTTTAATTCACTAAAATACAATGATTTAACATGAGAGCAATTATTCCGGTTGCTGGTATCGGTACCAGACTTAAACCACACACACACACCACTCCAAAAGTGTTACTTAATGTTGGTGGAAAACCGATGTTAGGTCACATTCTTGACAAGCTTTTGGAAGAAGGAGTTTACAAATCAACTTTTGTAATCGGTCATTTAGGTGATCAAATAAAAGAATTTGTAATGAAGGAATATCCATCCATTAAAGCAGATTTTATTGAACAGAAGAAAATGGAAGGGCTTGGTCATGCTATTTATACAGCAATTCCAACTTTTGATGAAAAGGAAATTTTTATAATTCTAGGTGATACCGTGTTTGATGTTTACCTTAAAGATGTTTTTAAGAATAAACAATCTGCATTAGGTGTTAAGAAAGTTGAAGACCCAAGCCGTTTTGGTGTAGCCATTTTAGAAAATGGTTATATAAAAAAATTAGTTGAGAAACCTACAACTCCAGTTTCAAATTTAGCATTAGTTGGATTATACTATATCGCCAATTCCGATGCTTTGATTAAGAGTTTAAATAATCTTGTTAAAAAAGATATTAGAACAAAAGGAGAACTTCAGCTTACAGATGCACTTCAGATGATGCTGGATGATGGTGAAAAAATAACAACATTTGATGTTAATGGATGGTATGATTGCGGAAAACCCGAAACATTATTATCAACGAACAAATTTTTATTGGATCAGAAAAGTTCTGCGCCAAAATTTGATAATGCTGTAATTAATTATCCAGTCTACATAGCTGAAGATGTAAAAATCGAAAACTCAGTTATTGGCCCATACGCAACGATTGATAAAGGTTGCATTATTAAAGAAAGCGTTATAAAAAATTCAATAATCGGCACTAATTCTCAAGTAAGCAAAGCCATGCTTAATAATTCAATAGTTGGAAATAATACGGTAGTTAAAGGTGCATTTAAACGTTTAAGTATCGGAGATTCTACAGAAATAGATTTTTATTAATTTTTATAAACAATAAAGGTAAAAGATAAAATATGTCCTTTCTATTTACATCGGAATCAGTTTCAGAAGGTCATCCTGATAAAGTATGTGATGCAATATCAGATGGCGTTCTTGATGCAATATTTGCAGAAGATCCAAAAGCTAGAGTAGCATGCGAAACTTTTGTAACAACAGGTTTAGTGCTTGTTGGTGGAGAGATTACTACTTCAGCTTATGTTGATGTCCAAGAAGTAGTGCGAGAAACAGTTAGAAAAATTGGTTATACAAGCGCTGACTACAAGTTTGATGCGGATTCATGTTCAGTTTTGAATGCTATTCATTCTCAATCTCCTGATATAGCAATGGGAGTTGATAAAGGCGGCGCGGGTGATCAAGGTTTAATGTTTGGTTATGCATGTGATCAAACTCCAGAATTAATGCCAATGCCAATTATGTATGCGCATAAGCTCGTAAAAAAATTAGCGGATATCAGAAAGAAAAATAATGGATTGATGCCGTATCTTCGTCCCGACGCTAAATCTCAAGTTACAATTGAATATGATTCGAGAAACCAGCCAAAACGAGTTGATGCTGTAGTTGTCTCAACTCAGCATGATGCCGATGTAAAGCAAAAAACAATCAAAGAAGATGTAATTGAAAATGTAATAAAGAAAGTTATACCTGAAAAACTTTTAGATAAGAAAACGAAGTATTATGTTAACCCAACCGGTAGGTTTGAGATTGGTGGACCGCATGGCGACAGCGGATTAACTGGTAGAAAAATTATCGTTGATACATATGGCGGATGGGCACCTCATGGCGGCGGTGCATTTTCTGGAAAGGATCCATCTAAAGTGGATAGAAGCGCAACCTATGCGGCGCGTCATATTGCTAAAAATGTTGTTGCTGCTAAATTAGCCACCGAATGTTTGGTTCAAGTTGCTTATGCAATTGGTGTTGCAGAACCTGTATCTGTTTATGTTAATACTTATGGAACTGGTGTTATTCCCGATTCAGAAATTTCTCAAATAATTAAGAAGGAAGTTGATTTAACGCCTCGTGGAATAATTACCAGATTAAACTTACTAAGACCAATTTACAGCAATACTGCCGCATACGGTCATTTTGGGCGAAGCGAAAAAGAATTTAGTTGGGAACAATTAGACCTTGTTCAATTGTTCAAGAAATATGCATAAAGATTTTTTAATATTTAGTAAGGAATAATAATGACCCAAGTACTTGAAAAAACTGATGTGAAAAAACTCCCATTCAAAGTTAAAGATATCTCTTTAGCAGAGTGGGGGAGAAAAGAAATCAAATTAGCTGAAGCCGAAATGCCAGGTTTAATGGCCATAAGAAAAGAATTCGGACCATCACAACCTTTGAAAGGTGCAAGAATTGCCGGATGCCTTCACATGACAATTCAAACTGCAGTTCTGATTGAAACTTTGAAAGAGCTTGGAGCTGAAGTTCAATGGTCATCTTGTAATATTTTCTCAACTCAAGATCATGCCGCAGCTGCTATAGCTTCTGCCGGTATTCCTGTTTATGCTTGGAAAGGTGAAACACTTGAAGAATATGATTGGTGCATCGAACAAACTTTGTACTTCAGCGATAATAAACCCTTGAACATGATTCTTGATGATGGCGGAGATTTAACAAATCTTGTACTTGATAAATATCCCGAGTTAGTTTCCGGAATTAAAGGAATTAGTGAGGAAACAACAACGGGAGTTCATCGCTTGTACGAAAGAATGAAAAATGGAACTCTGCCTGTTCCTGCAATTAATGTTAACGACTCTGTTACCAAATCAAAGTTTGATAATAAATATGGATGCCGTGAATCCTTAGTAGACGCACTTCGCAGAGCAACTGACTTGATGATGGCTGGAAAAGTTGCTGTTGTTGCCGGTTTCGGTGATGTCGGCAAAGGTTCTGCCGAATCCTTAAGTAATTCTAATGTTCGAGTTATTGTAACTGAAATTGATCCTATTTGCGCATTACAAGCTGCAATGAGCGGTTATGAAGTTAAAAAGATGGTTGATGCAATTCCTGAAGCAGACATTGTTGTTACTGCAACCGGAAATTTGAATGTTGTTAATGAAAAACACTTCAAGCTTATGAAAGACAAAACAGTTGTTTGCAACATCGGGCACTTTGATAATGAAATTGACATGGCATGGTTGAATAAGAATTATGGCCACACAAAAGATACTATAAAACCCCAAGTAGATAAATACAACGTTGATGGCAAAGAAATTATTGTTCTTGCTGAAGGCAGATTAGTCAATCTTGGCTGTGCAACTGGTCATCCTTCTTTTGTAATGTCTAACTCTTTCACAAATCAAACACTTGCACAAATTGAACTTTGGACAAATCCTGGTAAGTATGAAAATAAAGTATATGTTCTTCCAAAACATTTAGATGAAAAAGTTGCTAAACTACATCTAGAAAAACTTGGCGCCGATTTGGATGAGTTAACTGAAGAGCAAGCAAAATATATTGGCGTGCCCGTTAAAGGCCCATTTAAACCGGATTATTACAGATATTAACAACAGCTTTATACCTTTTTACAAACCCAGTTTCTATGCAGATTTATAAAACTGCTTTAAGGAATTGGGTTTGTCTATTTAAGCAAATCCTTTAAGGCTTCTTCTAAATTATCAAACTTAAATTTGAAATTATGATCAAGTAATTTCTGTGGGACTACTCTTTGGCTTGATAAAATTGATGTGGCAGCTTCACCAACAAGCATTTTCAGTGCAAATTCCGGCACCTTTAATACAGATGGTCTCTTAAGTATTTTTCCAAGAGTTTTAGCAAATTCGTTCATTCTAATAGATTTTGGGCTAACTGCATTTACTGGGCCGGAAATACTAAGATTGTTGAGAATGAAGAGATAAATTCTGGTAAGATCTTCGATGTGAATCCATGGAAACCATTGCTTACCGTTTCCTAGTGGTCCCCCAACAAAAAAATTGAATGCTGGAAGGAATTTAGTTAACGCGCCGCCTTTGCTGCTTAAAACAATACCTTGGCGAAGAGTTACAGTTCGAATTCCAAACTTATTAGCATTCTCAGCTTCCTTTTCCCACACCTCACAAACATTTGCTAAAAAGTCAGCTCCGCGTCCAGAGTTCTCATATAGAACATCATCACTCCTTGAACCATAATAACCCACAGCAGAAGAACTTAGTAAAATTTTATTTTTACACTTAGAATTTATTAGTGCAGTTACTAAGTTTTTTGTGCTTATGTGCCGGCTTTCAAGAATTTCTTTTTTATAATTTTTAGTCCATCTTTTAGCAAAAAGATTTGCTCCGGCCAAATGAATTACCGCATCTTTGTTACACAGCGATTCCTGCCATTCGATTGGATTTTTATAATCCCATTTTATATAACTGAATTTATCGCCAAATATTTTTTTTGCAGACTCAACATTTCTTGAAAGAATTGTTATTTCATTACCTTGAGTTTTGAGCGCATTACAAAGTTGAATTCCAATTAATCCAGTCGCACCAGTAATTGCTATTTTTTTATTCATGAGAAAATTTTAATAAATAATATTTCATCTGAATATCATAACCTTTAGATTGATGAAAGACTTATAATTATTGTAATATAACAAACCCCAGTCTTAAAACCGGGGTTTACTAATTACTCCATTATTTTAGCTTCATCCTTTAATTAACAATAATAGCCTTATTTTGTAGAAAATTTTATATGCTTAGAATATCGTTATAAAGTATAAACGCCATCAAAATTAATAACAAAACGAAACCAACATTTTGAATAGCTACTTTTACTTTAATAGGTATTTCTTTTCTAATAATTGATTCGATCAGAATAATTACTAAGTGTCCGCCATCTAAAACTGGAAAAGGCATAATGTTTAATATTGCCAAACTGAGACTTAGCAAAGCAAGAAAATAAAGAAAACTTAGTATGCCTGAGTCGGCAGACTTTGCTGCAAATTGGGCAATTTTAATAGGGCCTCCAAATGCTTTACCAAATTCCACTTTACCGCTTATAACTTTGCCGAACATTTTGAAAGTCAGTTCAGTCATTCTAGTAATTTCCTGCCAACTTAACATGAATGACTCAAAAAAACTGTGAGTTTTGTATTCAACCGGCCCAGTATAGCTCTGAAGAATGAAGACACCAATAGTGCCATCTTCGCCTGGTTTAACAGATAAATTTAATGTGTCTTGTCCACGCTTTACAGTAATAGGTAAAAGTTTGTTAGCATTTGAAGAGATAATTTCTGTTGCTTGTTGACGCAGCCTAATTGGGGAATTGTCAATACTTAATAAAATATCACCCGGCATTATACCTGCTTTGTCTGCAGGTGCATTCGAAATTACACTGTCAATGCTAGCTAAGGTGATTCCAACGGGAACTAATAATATTTTATGCGGCTGCTCAGGTATTTTATTTCTTGGTATATCTACCAAAATATTCTCTGAATTTCTTTTTACTTCAACAGTAACATCGTCACCAATCGTGCTAATGTAAATTGCATCTGAAACTTCCTGCCAGTTAGTAACTTTTGAATTATTAATTGATAAAATTTTATCATTTGATTTGAAACCTAATGAATCGGCAAGACTTCCAGGCAATACTTCACTTATTGTGGTTGTTTTCCAATATTCTTTTTCTTGAAAGAAATTTGCTCCCCAGAAAATTAGCCAAGCAAGCAAAAGATTCATTAAAACGCCCGCTGTAATAACAAATACTTTCCTTGGCAAAGATTTGGATCTAAACTCGTATGGCTGTGGAGGTTGATTAAGTGAATTTGTATCAAAGCTTTCGTCAACCATTCCGGCAATTTTCACATATCCACCTAATGGCAAAAGGCAAAGTCTATAATCTGTGTGACCTTGTCCGTCAAAATCTTTTGGAAGCTCGCCAAAACTAAAGCCGGATATTTTATTCCATCCTAACAATCGCTTTCCGAAGCCAATAGCAAAAATATCCGCCCGCATTCCGCTGAGTTTTGCAGCAGCAAAGTGCCCAAATTCATGAACAAAAACTAAAATTGCTATAGTAATTGCAAAATAAATTATGTAATCCATTAAAAAGTTTTCTCCATATAGTAATTATAATTGTACAGCTAAATCGCGGGCAAGCTTGTCGTATTCAAATAATGTTTCAACATCCGGCGATTTATGGTTTTCTATTTTTTCAAGAGTCTTATTTATTAAACGTGGAATATAGGAAAATTTAATTTCTCCGTTCAAAAATCTATCAACTGCAATTTCATTAGCGGCGTTAAGAACACAAGGTGCAGTGCCGCCTGCTTCCAAAACTTGATATGCTAAATCCAAGCATTCAAATTTTTGTACATCAGGTGCAAAAAAAGTTAAAGTCTTAATATCTGGCAAACACGTTTTTTGAAAATTTGATTCCAATCTTTCTGGATAGCTAAGTGCGTATTGAATTGGAATTTTCATATCCGGCAGCCCAATCTGTGCTTTTATCGAACCATCAATAAATTCTACCATTGAATGAACAATTGATTGAGGGTGAATTACAACTTCAATTTTTTCTTTTGGAAATCCAAATAGCCAATGTGCTTCAATTACCTCCAAACCTTTATTCATCATGGAAGCGGAATCTATTGTAATTTTATTTCCCATTTTCCAATTAGGATGATTTAATGCGTCTTTTACACTAACCTTTTCAAGATCTTCTTTTTTATGATGCAAAAAGGGTCCACCGGATGCAGTAATAATTATCTTGTTAACTGAGTCAATTTTCTCGCCAACCAAGCATTGGTAAATTGCGCTGTGTTCAGAATCAACGGGAATAATTTCAGCTTTGTGTTTTCGTGATAACCCTGTTACCAGTTCACCGCCAACAACCAATGTTTCTTTATTTGCTAAAGCAATTCGTTTACCGCGTTTAATTGCCTCTAAAGTTGGAGCTAAACCAGCAAAACCAACCATTGCACCAAGTAAAATATCATAATCTAATTGTGAGGCTGCCCAAATTAAGCCATCTATGCCTGAAAGTACCTCACATTTAATTTTTAATCTTTTTCTTAGTTCTTGAGCTAATTTTTCATCTTTTACAACAACTACTGGAGGTTTGAACTCAAGTATTTGAGGTTCGAGAAGATCTATTCGGGTGTTTATAGTTAATGCAGCAATAGAAAATCGTTCGGGAAATTGTCTGATAACATTTAAAGTATTTACCCCAATGGAACCAGTAGAGCCTAATATTAAAATTTTCTTCATTTTCATATTATTTGAAGGCTAAAAGTATCAAAGTATAAGAAGATTAGCAATGTACTTTCGAGTTAGTAGATTAAGTTAATTTAGCAGCTAAAGCACTTGAGAATGGAAGTTCTTGGGACTAAAGTTCCTTAATGTTGTGGTTTATTTCTAACCTCAGTCTTAAGACTGGGGTTAATGAACACCTTAAAATTGTTGGCTTTAACCACATACTAAGTGAGATAAGTTAATAATCGTATTTTTAATATGAATAAAAATTTTTAATAGCCCGGAAACATTTGTTCATGTTTTACATCTTTTAAACAAGAGATAAAAGACGAATTGAAGGAAAAAGAGAGTCAAATAGTAGAATTTACAATTCTTTTCAACAAGTATAAGAAAAGGATTTATAACTATGCCCTAAAAATGCTCAATGATCAAATGCAAGCAGATGATACTGTTCAAAATGTGTTCATTAAGCTTTTTGAAAATCTCTCAAACATTCACAACAAGCAAAGTGTACAGTACTGGCTTTTCAAAACTACAAGAAATGAAATTTTAGGTTTATTTAGAAAGCCAGCAAATAAAAAACTGTACAAGAATTCTACAGATATAGAAGAGATAGAAATTGAATCTGACTCATATGTAGCAGAAGAAATTGAGAATAAGGAATTAAGCGATTTAATTTTAACAGAGCTAAATCAAATAAATGCAGATTTTAAGGAAGTGTTTGTTATGAGAGAATATTCTGGATTGAGTTATAAGGAAATTGCTGCACTTTTAGAAATTGATGAAGAGCTTGTTAAAAGCCGGCTATTTAAAGCAAGACAAAAGCTGGCAAACAGAATTTCGAAACTTGTTAAGTAAGAGGAAAGGTTATGCAAGAAGATAAATTAACAATAATGATAAACCTCTACTTTGATGGTAAACTAAGTAAGAGTGAGGAAGTAAACCTCTTTTCGCTGCTTGCCATAAATCAAAGTGGCAGGGATTATTTCAAACAGTTAGGTTTGATTAGAAATGCTGTTGAAAATTCCACTGAGGAATTTCCATTTGAATTGGAGGAAAGAATTTTAAGGTCAGTGGGGTCAAAGTCATCAGTGAAACCAACATTTTTTTCTAACATTAGAATATTTTCGGCAATATCATATGCTGCGGCAATTATCATGCTCATCCTAAGCGGATATCTTTTTCTTAAAATTTCCAATTATCAGCAAAAAGTGGATAATCTTTCGCAGCAAGTGATGATTCAATCTAAAACAATTCAAATGTTGTATAACAGTTTACCAGGAATTGAAGTACGTGCAACATTTGACAATGAAATTATTATTAAACCAAATATTTAAGGTGCAAAATGAAAATCAAATTATTCTTTCCGTTATTACTTTCCTTTTTTCTTTTTAGTTGTAAAGAAGAAAGAAAAATTGAGATAATACCTAATCTTGAAGCCGAGTATTTATCTGAAAGTGAGGTGGATAAGCCTGCAGAATTTAAGTCTGGCGGTATAGGTTCAGCAAAAAATGGAAGTGAGGATTTAATCGAAGCTATAAAATCAATTCATGACAGGGGGTGCAAGGATTCACTTCGATACATCATCAAGTTAAGATTATATATTAATGAAAATGGTAAAGTAGATAAGATTAAGGATGTAAGCAGCCTCTTTGATAGAACCGAGTACTCAACTGACAGAGTTAAAAATTTCTTGCAGCGCGAAAGAATGAATGAAGCCATAGCACTAAAGTTAACTGAGTTGGATTTTGAACCAGCTATGAAAGAAGGTAAAAGTGTAAAATCGTGGATTGAAGTCAAGGGTGTTAATGTACTAGCAACACCTGAAGGAAAGTTTCAAATTGAAATGCCCGATTTTTTTGCTGGTGCTCCATTTGGTTCAAAGAGTGAATACTTGCTTGCTGCTGAGGAAATGCCGGAGCCAATAGGCGGAATATTTTCCATTCAAAAAAATATTAAGTATCCTGAACTAGCAAAACGCGCTGGGATACAAGGAAAAGTGTATGTTCTGGCATTTATAGATGAACAAGGTGACGTCGTAAATGCTCGAATTATTAAAGGTATTGGTGCGGGCTGTGATGAAGCTGCTTTGTTTGCAGTAAAACAAGTTAAGTTTAAACCTGGCCGACAGGAAGGGAAACCTGTTAAAACTCAAGTATCAATTCCTATAGTTTTTAAACTTCAATAAACCAAGATTACAGAGATACTATTCTTCCTAACAGATTAGTAGTATCTCTGTTTTATATTTTTCCACTACCTCACTCTACTGACCTACAACAAACTCCTAAATAATCTATATACCATGGCACTTTTTTTACGCTTCAGCTACTAATACTCAAATAATTAACATTAAATGTTGGAGAAATAATGAGAATTTTAATTGTGTTTGCTGTCAGCTTACTGGCTTTTTGCGAAATTACCCTTTCACTTCCTCGATTTGCACTAAAGGAAAAAAGTTCATGTATTGATTGTCATGTTAATCCTACTGGTGGAATTATTAGAAACCGAGGCGGTTGGTCGTACAGCAAAAATATGATATCTATGATTTCACCAAGAGAGGATTTTAAAATGAATAATAAAATTGGTGAGAATATTCAATTCGGATTTGATGCAAGAGGACAGTACCTTCTGCAAATGACCGATTCTACAAAGAAAACAGATTTCCAAAAGATGAATGCTTCACTTTACACAAATGTGGATTTATCTGATAACATTTCGTTCGTTGCCCGTTATGATTTTCTTCAGAATATATGGGAAGGCTATGGGATTATTCACATAATTCCTGAAATAGTATATCTAAAAGGGGGAACATTTTCTCCCAATTTCGGAGTTCGGCTTGATGATCATACTGCGTACACACGCGGCGGAGATTTTGGATTACTATTTACTAGCGGAATAAAGCAAGGCTTGATTTATAATCCAATGTACACTGAATCCGGTATAGAAGCTGGATTAAATATTAATGATCTTCTTTTCTTAACAACAAGTGTTGGTAACCAAGGATCGGCTTTATTTGCTGAAGATCCTTCATTTACTGCAAACTTGAAAGTCACTCCTCAATTAAATGATGAAGTTGGATTATTCTTAGGAGGGTCATTTGGAATTTATCGTGATAGAAGATCAACCGGCGCTCCATTATTCAAACAAATATCGCCGCAGGTACAAATGTACGGCGGATATTTGGGCATTGGTTATAGTGGTTTTACTTTAATTGCTGAGTTTGATTTCGCGAATGAATATTTAGCTAAGGATGTTAAATCTGCCTTTTCGATGGTTGAAGCCTCTTATGCAATCATAAAAGGATTGGATGCAGTTATTCGCTGGGACAGATTCGATCCAAATACGAAGTCAGATAACTCTGATCTTAATAGGTACATAATAGGATTTGAGTTTTTCCCTTACAGCTTTATTGAAATTAGACCACAATACAGAATTCAATCTGAAAAACCATCAGTAACGAATAACTCTGCGTTGATTCAATTTCATATTTGGTATTAATATATTAGTCTGAACTTGCTTGCCTGCCAGAACAGCAGGTGTTCAGTTTCGGGTTTGTAAAATAAACAAAAGCTTCAGAAACAAGCTTGTTTTCCAACAAGATAGGTTCGGAAAAACCATTTTGTGTGAAACAGTTCATTTGCTGTGGTTTTTTCTTTCCCTTGATAGCACATTTCAATTTGCTATCTTTGAAGCATGAAAATCCGGACTGTAATCACTTTAATCTTACTTAGTTTATGTTCCACCTCATTCTCGCAGGTTGATATAAACAATAAAATCATGCTTGCTCAAAGCTTTGAACAGGCGGGTGATTTTGAGAAAGCAGCTTCCTTATATGAAGAAATTTACGCTCGTCAGCCGCAGAATTATCAAATTTTTGAATCGTTAAACCGCGTTTATATTCAATCTAAAAAGTATGCTTACTCTGTAAAGTTGATTGAATCCAAGCTCAAAATTAATCCTAAAGATGTAAACCTGTATGGAATGCTGGGAACTACATATTACATGATGGGCGATGAGCAGAAAGCTTTTGAAATTTGGGAGGATGGAATTAATATCTTGCCGGATAACCATATGCATTATCGTATAATTGCAAATTATGCTGTTCAAAGAAGAGCTTTTGATAAAGCAATTGAGTATTATAAACGAGGAAAAGTAATTTCACAGAATCCTGAAATGTATGCTTACGATCTTGCAAATATTTATGCTATTACAATGCGTTTTAGGGAAGCCGCTGAAGAGTATTGTTACATATTAAACATTCAACCAACTCAACTTAGTAATGTTGAGTCAAGAATACTTTCCTTTACTAACAAACCTGGGGCGCTTCTTGAAGTGATTGATGCTGTTGAAAACTGGAAAAATGCTGATAACATTAGTTTTGATTATTTGCTTTCTACATTATATATCGAAGCTAAAAATTATAATAAAGCTTATTCTATTTATTCAAAAATTGTGGAGAGACAGCAAAATAAGGGTTTGGAACTTTATAAGTATGCACAATTAATTTTTAATGAAGGCGAATATCAATTAGCAGCAAAAGTTTATGAAGATATTTATAAAAAGTACCCTGAGTCCTCATATGTTTCAAGTTCAAAACTCGGTTATGCAAAGTCGCTGGAGGCCATATTAGATCTTGAAGCAATGCGCTCAGATGCAAAATGGAAACCTTATTATGAACCATTTACATTTGATGCAGCTAAAGTCTATGAAGTGATTCAATCATATGAAGAATTAATAAAACAGTATCCAAATTCTGAAATTGCATATGAATCGTATTTAAGAATTGGTAAAGTATTTTTTTACAAGTTGAATAAGTTAGCTGATGCAAGCAAATATCTAAACAGATTATTAGCAGAAGCTTCTTTAAGTAGATTCACAATTGATGCTAGTTGGGAGTTAGGTAAAATCTGTTTAATAGAAGGAAACCTTGATAAGGCAATTAGTAATTTTGAGAGAATTATAAATAATGGAAGAGCTACTGAAGAAAATCGAAATAACGCCAGATTTCAGTTAGCTAGAATAAATCTGTTTGAAGGTAATTTTCAACAGGCAAAAGAAAGGTTAAACAATATCATTTCAAACTTAAAAGATAATACTGCGAACGATGCCATTGAACTTTCACTTTTGTTGAACACTGGATCACATGATTCGTCTAATCTTATGAAATTTAGTCAGGCTGAGTTCTTAATCGAACAACGGAAATTCGCAGAAGCATCTCAGTATTTTAGAAATATATCATCAGATCCGAATGCTTTTATTCTTCATCATGTATCAAAAATAAGAGAAGCCGAAACAGAGCTCGCAATGAATCATATTGATAAATCCATTGAAATTTTAAACAATATTACAGCCGAGGCAGAAAAAAATATATATGCAGATAAAGCGCTATATTTGCTGGGCAGAATTTATCAGTACGGATTGAAAAACTATACAAAAGCCATTCAGTCTTATGAAGCCTTACTTGCAAGATTTCCAAATTCTGTTTACCAGGATGATTCAAGAGATGCAATAATCGAATTAAGAAATAAATTGAGTTGAGTATGTCTAAAAAAATCAATCAAAAAATTGTAAAATGTTCCTTCTGCGGAAGAGATGGCAGCGAAGTGGGCAGCATGATTGCTGGTCCTGATGTTTACATTTGCGATATATGCATTGGAAGCAGTGTTGATATCCTTAAAAATAATCTTGCTGCCTATAACAATACAAAAACTAAGTCCTTTAAACAGCACACACCAAAATCATTAAAGAAAACCCTTGATGAATACGTAATTGGTCAAGACAGAGCGAAGAAGATTTTAGCCGTTGCGGTATATAACCATTATAAGAGGATAAATTCCAAATCAACTTTTTTTGAGTTGGATGATGTTGAAATTGAAAAAAGCAATATACTTTTAATAGGCCCAACTGGTGTTGGCAAAACTCTGCTTGCTCAAACCCTGGCAAGAATTCTTGAAGTACCCTTTGCAATTGCCGATGCCACAACACTTACGGAAGCTGGCTACGTTGGTGATGATGTTGAAACGGTTTTAGTTCATTTACTTCAAGCTGCAGATTATAATCTTGAGCGGGCACAAAAAGGTATTGTTTACATTGATGAAATAGACAAGATTGCAAGAAAAAGTGAAAGTACTTCCATTACACGCGATGTCTCTGGTGAAGGAGTCCAGCAGGCATTATTGAAAATTTTAGAGGGAACTGTTGCCGGGGTTCCTCCAAAAGGCGGGAGGAAACATCCCGAACAAAATCTAATAAATGTTAATACAAAAAATATTTTATTCATTGTTGGCGGTGCATTTGACGGCATTGATAAGATCATTGCTTCGAGAATCAATAAAAGCAAAATGGGATTTGCCGCAGACGCTTCGCGTGACAAGGTAACTGATGAGGAATTACTTAATAGTGTTTTACCAGAAGATTTGCTGCGATTTGGATTAATTCCCGAATTGATTGGTCGGCTTCCTGTAATTGCTCCGCTGCATGCACTTTCGCGCGAAGCCCTAAAAAATATTTTAACTGAGCCGAAGAATGCAATTCTTAAACAGTACAAAAAATTATTCCTTATGGAAAATATAGAACTTGAGTTTGAAGAAACTGCTTTGGATTTAATTGTTGAAAAAGCAATGGAAAGAAAAACCGGGGCTCGAGCTCTTCGTTCTATTGTTGAAGATTTCATGCTTGATATTATGTATCACCTACCAAATAAAGAAAATGTTGAAAAGTGTATTATAACTAAAGATGTAGTCGAATCAGGTAAAGAACCAATTTTTCTTGAGAGCGATAGAAAATCTGCGTAGTATTAATTATAATAAAGAATTTATTAATGTCAGTCTGAGCTTATCGAAGACTGACTTCTGTTTAGGTCACACTTCGACAGGCTCAGTGTGACAACATATTCGATTAGAGCTTGGTTACGTATGAAAAATGAATGAGATATCTAAATAAACTTTTTAAGTTAATACTTATCACCATTCTTCCATTCTATCTCATTATTCCCCAATCCAAAATTCTTATCTACATGGATTTGAATCAGACGGACCATCTTAAAGCTTATGGAGTAACTTTTCATGCTTTAACCAATGGTGCAAAAGCTGATTGGCTGCTAAATTATCGCGGCGGATCTTTCATGATCGATTATTCTGACAATGTTGCTGTTGAGTGCAGAGTTGAAGGAGTTGCATTCGAAACCATAACTTCATCTCAAGCAGCGGAAATCTATTCTTTTGTTCAAAACGAAGATAACAATATGGATGTTATCCGTTTGGAGAAAGCTCCCAAGATTGCAGTTTATGTCCCTCCAGGTTTTCAGCCATGGGATGATGCTGTTACGCTTGCTTTAGAATATGCAAAAGTTCCCTATGATAAAATTTGGAATGATGAAATTTTGCGCGGTGATTTATCCAAATATGATTGGCTTCATCTTCATCATGAAGATTTTACTGGACAGTATGGAAAATTTTATGCAAGCTTTGCAAATGCACAATGGTATATCGATCAGCAAATTAATTATGAAAACAATGCTAAGAAGAACGGATTCAAAAAAGTTTCCGAGATGATGAAAGCTGTAAGCATCACAATTAAAAACTTTATTGCCCAAGGCGGATTTTTGTTTGCAATGTGCTCGGCAACAGATTCGTATGATATTTCCTTAGCAGCTATAGATGTGGACATCTGTGCAGAAATGTACGACGGCGATGCGGCAGATCCAAAACCACAGGATAAGCTCGATTTCAGCAGCTCATTAGCATTCCAAAATTTTAAGCTTGAGAATAATCCTTATGTTTACGAGTACAGCGATATTGATATTCAACCCGTTGAAATAGGAAATTTTGAAAATGATTATTTTACCTTATTCGATTTTTCTGCTAAGTACGATCCCGTTCCGACAATGCTTACTCAAGATCATGCAAATGTCATCAAGGGTTTCATGGGGCAAACAACCATGTTCCGAAGAGAATTAATCAAACCTTCGGTGATAAATTTGGCGGAGAGACAAGGGACTAATCAGGTCAAATATATTCACGGGAATTTTGGTAGAGGAACGTTCACATTTTATGGCGGACATGATCCCGAAGACTATCAGCATGCAGTTGGTGATCCTCCGACTGATTTAGCGCTTTATAAAAATTCTCCCGGTTATAGATTAATTTTGAATAATATTTTGTTCCCAGCGGCAACAAAGAAAAAACAAAAAACATAAACACAAAGCCAATAGAAAGCAGATTTCTCAGATTAAGCTGATTTACACTGAAATTCATCTGCGACGATCTGTTGAACCTGCCTGCCGGCAAGGCAGGTCTGAGTCATCAGCGTTCTATTGACTTCTTTTTTGAAATTTAGGAAGTCATATCATGAAAACAGTAATAATAAGAAACTCCACATTGCAATTTACAGTTGGCAAGATTGTTTGTGTTGGACGAAACTATGCTGAACATGCAAAGGAATTAGGAAATGAAATTCCCGAAAAACCGGTATTATTTCTAAAACCAAGCTCTGCTATAATTTATTCTGGCGCAAAAATAATTTATCCAGCATTTTCCAAAGATATGCACCACGAAATTGAGTTGGTCTTGCTTATCGGCAAAACAGTCAAGAATGCTAGCATCACTGAAGCTGAAGATGCTATCACTGGTTATGGGGTTGGATTAGATATGACGCTCCGCGATATCCAAAACGATTTGAAGAAAAAAGGTCATCCCTGGACTATTGCAAAATGTTTTGATAATTCAGCAGTTGTATCAGATTTTGTTCTTAAGTCAGATTACAAGCTTAGTCTTGATGAAGAAATCTCATTATCAGTTAACGGGCTGGTAAGGCAAAAAGAAAAATTGAATAGGATGTTATTCCATCCTGCCGAAATAGTTGAATACATTTCCTCACTAATGACTTTAGAAGAAGGTGATTTGGTTTTTACGGGAACACCGGCTGGAGTTGGGAAGGTACAGGTCGGAGATAGGTTAGCTGGTGAAATTCAAAATATCGGAAAGTTAGAAACAGCAGTTAATTAATTCCTATCTATTCAATTCACCTAAAGCTTTTTTAATTAATTCTTCTAACGAAAGTGATGACTGAGTTTGAAGAATATTTCTCACCACATTATCAGCAATTTTAGAATTGTAACCAAGTGTTGATAATGCAGAAACAGCTTCATTCTTTATGCTAAGCGGAATTGCGGTTGTTCCTTCTTCTTTCACTTGATCAACTTTGGTTCTAAGTTCTAGGACTAATCTCTCAGCAGTTTTTCTCCCAATTCCAGGTACAGCAACTATGCGTGAAATATCAGATGATTGAATAGCATTTTTCAAATCATCAGTTTGAATTCCGGAAAGCAAACTTAGAGCTATTTTAGGACCAATGCCGCTTACAGAGATTAAAAGCTCAAACATTTCCTTTTCGGATTCACTATAAAACCCAAAGAGGGAAATTGAATCTTCTTTAACATTTGTGTGAATGAATAAGGAGGCAGTTTCTTTACCGCTTATCTTTTCGAATGTATTGATGGAAATACCAACGATATATCCAACACCGTTAACATCCAACACTACTTTTGTCGGCTTAGATGAAATTATTTTTCCTGTTAAAAATCCAATCATGGCAATTCAAAATTCAAAAAAAATCTTATAACAATTTAGCAATTCAACAATAAAACAATAAATGACTACAAATGACCCATTGGCTAACAATTCCCTCATTCAATCACTCTTTCCGGATTTGCTTCAATAAACGATCTCCAATCCTTTTTTCTTTGCTTTCTGTTTGTCATTCTGTAAGCGTGACACAAAGCTACTGCGAGAGCATCCGTTTCGTCAAATTTCATTTTTTCAGTTGAAATGTCGAGTAAGTTCCTGACCATGTAAAACACCTGCTGTTTTGAAGCTGCACCTTTTCCTACAACTGATTTTTTTATTTCTCTAGGAGAATACTCACTTGTAGGAATATTGTTATGAGCTGCTGCAAGAATGGAAACGCCTCTTGCATATCCTATTTTCATTGCTGACTGAACATTCTTACCATAAAATGCGGTTTCAATTGCAAATTCATTAGGCTTGTAAGTTTTTATTAGTCTATCAAGTTGATCATAGATAATTTCAAGTTTTTGTGGAAGACTATTTTGGGCAGGCAGTTTTATGCTGCCGCTCGATATTCTCCGGCAAGCAGAAAAATTTTGTTTTATGACTCCATAACCGGTGATTATTGTTCCGGGATCAATGCCAAGAATTATCATTTGTTTTTCGTACTTATTAGTCTTTGCAACATTTGGACTAAAGTCCAATCTTGAAAGGAATGCAGTAAGCCCCAGCTTTAAAGCTGGGGTTAAAAAATGATATGATGTTTCGGGCTTTAGCCATGATTATATTTTGATGAATTATTCAATTAATGTTAATTCTTTAAATTCGTGGCAAAAATTATTTTAATGAATTCAAATCAAAATCTGCATTTGAATAGACGTTTTGAACATCGTCATTATCTTCGAGTGCTTCAATCAGTTTAATCACTTTTTCTGCATCTTCACCACTTACAGCAACACTATTTTTAGCAATCCACTGAAGTGATGCATTCTCAATTTCTAATTTTTTATCGATTAAAGCTTTTCTTACAGGCTCAAATCTTTCGAGTGAAGTTTGAACTTCGTAGTAATGATCTTCAGCTTGAAAATCGTCTGCACCAGCATCAAGCACAAGTTCCATAATCTCGTCTTCTGATTTGCTTTGCTTTGGAAGAGTAATTACCCCTTTTCGATCGAACATCCAGGCAACCGAACCGGTTTCACCCAATGCACCACCATTTTTGCTGAATAAATGACGAACTTCTGCAACAGTTCTATTTTTATTGTCAGTTGCAACCTCAACAATTATTGCTACTCCAGCTGGAGCATATCCTTCATAGTTCAACTCATGATAGGTTGTTCCTTCTAATTCACCGGTTGCTTTTTTAATTGCACGGTCAATGTTATCTGCAGGCATATTTGCAGATTTTGCGTTATCAACGGCTAAACGCAACCGAGGATTACCATTTATATCTCCTCCGCCTTCCCTTGCTGCGATTGTAATTTCTTTTATTAGTTTTGTAAACATCTTGCCGCGTTTTGCATCAATCACCGCTTTTTTTCTTTTAGTGGTTGCCCACTTTGAATGGCCGGACATTATGTATTCTCCTGATTATTTTCATTAATATGAATGTCTTTTATTTTTAACTGTGGAAATGTTTTTCCGTCTTTTGTGTACTTATCAATACTAAATACAGCCTCAATTGAAGAGTGATTTTTTGTAAGCTGCTCACAAAATTCTCCCATATTGAAGCCTATACAGTCAAGAATTCTGTCTGAACCTTTTTGCTTTAAATTAATTATAAGATGGTTGTTGCCTACAAATCTTGGTTTACCCTCAACACTTAGGTTATCTGCCCAAAATACTGGTCTCATGTTACCTGGACCAAATGGGGCAAATTGATCTATAATCCTAAAAAACTTTGGTGATAGATCTGAAAACTTTAATTTACTATCAATATGTATTTCAGGTAGAAACTCATCCTCGCCAATAGTTTCTTTAACAATATGATTAAACTTGATTTTAAAATCGTTAATTTTATCAATCTCAACTGCTAAACCAGCTGCAGATTGATGTCCACCGAAATGGATCAATAAATCCTCACATTTTTTCAGAGCTTCATAAATATTAAAATTGCCCGTACTTCTTGCAGAACCCTTAGCAACTCCATCAACAGTTGTAAGCATAATTGTTGGCCTGTAATATTTTTCAACTAATCTCGAAGCTACTATTCCTATTACTCCAGGATGCCAAGATTCTTCATGCAAAATTATTGCCAGGTTCTTGTCTAAATCAAGTTGTGTTTCAACTAAGTCTAATGCTTGTGCAAAAGTGCCTTCATCAATTTTTCTTCGTTCATAATTTTCGGACTCCAATACCTCAGCTAAAGAAAATGCTTCATCAATGTTTTCGGTAATAAGCAATTTCACTGCTCTCTCGGCATCACCAAGACGCCCGACGGCATTAATTCTAGGTGCAATAGTAAAAACAATTTGCCCCGATGTTAAATCGCCTGCTTCAAGGTGGCTGCTTCGTATTAGGGCATTTATTCCTGGTCGAGGTGAATTGTTAATTTGGTTTAATCCTTCTCTTACTAAAATTCTGTTTTCATCAATTAATGGAACAATATCAGCTGAAGCTGCTAATGCAACTAGATCAAGGTATTGCAAAGGCAAATTTCGTTTACCAATCCTTTCCGATATTCCTTGAGCCAGTTTAAACGCAATGCCGGCGCCGGATAAAAACTTAAATGGATAACTACAATCTGGTTTTAACGGATCAAGTATTGCATAAGCGTTTGGTAATTCATATTTGGGTTGATGATGATCGCAAATAATAACGTCCATTCCCAATTCATTGGCAAATAGAGTTTCCTCATTTGCAGTAATTCCACAGTCAACTGAAACTAGTAGAGTGGTTCCAGTTTGCTTAACGTGCTCGATTCCAATTTTTGAAATACCGTAACCTTCAGTTAGCCGTTTTGGAATATAAAATTCTACTTGAGCGCCAAATTTTTTTAAGAACATATAAAGCAAAGCGGTTGCACATGTTCCATCAACATCATAATCACCATATATGCATATTTTTTCGTTGGTGGTTATTGCTCTTATTATGCGCGAGGTTGCAGCATCCATTCCGTTCATTAAAAAGGGGTCGTATATTGAATCTAATGTAGGCCGGAAAAATTTTTTTGCTTGCTGGTAATTTTTTATGTCTCGCAGTACTAACAGTTTTGCGAGTGATTCGGAAATGTTCAGAGATTCTGCAAGCGAATTTACAGTGAATTCATCAGGCGGAGTTTTTATTTTCCAAATTTTTTTTGGCATAACTAATTCTAACTTGCAAATTCAAAGAACAAAAGTAAGTTCAGACCTATAAGCCGAATTCTGTTCCCCGAAAAAATCGGGGCGGCAATTATTTGTCTTGTTTCCGAATTACTTCGGAAATCCAGCGGTCTACCCGAAAATCATTCAAAGCGAACAACTTTGATCCCGATACAAGTCGGGAAAGATTTTCCTACTTGACCTTGCTTCGAGCGGGGTTTACCATGTCCCGCAAAGCGGGATCCTTTCGGACCGGCAGTGTTACCACTACCGCGGTAGGCTCTTACCCTGCCATTTCACCCTTATCCTGACTTATAATCAGGACGGTATATTTTCTGTGGCACTATCCGTATTCCGATATTAATCAGAATCCCGGGTGTTACCCGGCGCTCCGTTCTATGAAGTTCGGACTTTCCTCTTCCCAAAAGATTGTGAAGCAATTGCCCGGTTTGAACTACTTTTATTCTAAAAACCTTTTTATTAATAAAATATTTTCTAACTGAAGTAAATATAAGAAATAACTTCTGTGAAGTCAGTAGAAAAGAAACTGCTTTGTTTGTTGATTTCTTAGATTGGAATGCTACAGACGGAAGTTTTGCTATAATTATTAAATTTACTCAGAAAATAAACAAAACTGATTAATCAGTTAACCCAGCAACTTCGGCAGAGACTAAAATTCTTCCGCAATATTCACAAAAGAACAATTTGTTGTTTCTTCTAATTTCTAATTGCCTTTGTGAAGGTACTATGTTGTGACAACCTGAACACGCAGAGCGACGAATTGTTACAACAGCTTTACCCTTTTTTGCCTTACGGATGCGCATATATGCCGCATAATCTGGTTTTTTGGTATCCTCAACAATTTTCTTTCTTTTTTCTTTAAGCTTAGCTTCTTCTTTTTCGTTGGCTTTTATTATTTCTTTAAGTTCAGCTTCTTTTATTTTTAGTTCAGCTTTTAGTTCCTCAAGCTGTGGAGCAATTGCTTCAATATCCATTGCCAAGGTTTTACTGGCATCTGCCAACGCATTATTTTCAGCTTCCAATTTGTTAATTTGCTCTTCGGAGTTGTCTATTTCTTTAGTTAATGCATCGTATTCTTTATTGTTCCTAACTTGATATAATTGTGCTTTAAACTTTTTCTGATTTGTTTTGAGTTTTTCTATTTCCTCGTCATTCTCTTCACGTTTCTCTAACGCTTCTTTTTTCTTAATTTCTTTTTCTTCAGTTTCATCATTAAGGGCTTTTATTTTAGTTTCAAGATCCACAACTGTACGCGGAAGATCACCCCTTAGCTCTTCTAATTCATCAAGCTGATCATCTAACAACTGAAGCTCGTAAAGTATTTTTAATCTGTTAATCAATTTACATGACTCCTCATTTTTGAATAAAAATTAATTGGGTTAGTGCTCCCGATAAACTTTAATATTTTGATATTTTCTCGTTTAGTGATCAATTTCAATAATCTTTTTTGTATTTCGTCAATTACCGGTATTTCTGTTTCATAATGACCTGCATCAACTAGTAGTATTTTGTTATGTGCGGATTGGAAAGTATGATACTTAATATCGGAAGTAATGAATGCATCAGCTCCCTTATTTATAGCTTCCTGAATCAAATCGCTGCCTGAACCGCCGCAGACAGCCACCTTCCTTATTTTTTTTGCAGAACCACCAACAAATCTTAGGTTGTTGGATTTTAATTTTTTTGAAATGACGTTTAAAGTTTCATTTACTGTTAGACTTTTCTCAAAATAACCTATTGCCCCAGCACCGTAGTTTAAATTTTTATTAGCGAGCGGATAAATATCGTAAGCTGGTTCTTCGTAAGGATGTACAGCTAACATTGAATTTATAACCGACTTGAGTTTCCACGAATCAACTAATACCTCAACTTTAATTTCTTCCACTTTTTCAAAATTACCCCTCGAACCAATTGAAGGATTGGATATGTCAGAACCTTTAAAAGTTCCTTGACCCTTGGATTGGAAACTGCAACTTGAGTACTCGCCGATGATACCCCCTCCAGCAGAAAAAATGGCATTGGTTACTTTTTCAACGTGGCTAGCTGGTATGAATACAGAAATTTTAAATTGATTTAGTTCAAGATTCTTTAGAAAGGAAATTCTTTTTAAACCTAGTTTTTGAGCTAAAATAAAACTAACTCCATTTTTTGTAAAATCTAGATTGGTGTGGGCAGAAAATACAGTTATATCTCGTTTTAACAATTTCTCAATTAATTTAGAATTTGAATCAAAATCTAAATCCAATTTTTTAATTGGGTAAAAAATCAAGGGATGATGCGAAATGATAAAATTACAGTTTTTTTCAATGGCTTGTGTAATCACTTCTGGAGTTAATTCTAAGCAGAGCATCAAGTTTTTAACCTTAGCGTTAGTTCGTCCAACTTGGATTCCCACATTATCATTTTGCCAGGCTGTTTCTTTAGGTGCCCAATCATCCAAATATTTAATTATTTCCTTAATAGTCATACAAAAAAAATGCACTTCTAAAATTGAAGTGCACTTTTGAAAATCCTTTTTATTTGTGATGCTACAAGATCTGCAGGCAACGATCTAAGAAATTTTTTTTTGTAAGCGATAGTCATCATATTTAATTTTAACAAATATAAACTTTAATCGGATAACTATCAATTATTTCGATTAATAAAAAACAGCAATTTTTAACTATTTCGGATCATACCACTTACTATCTTCTTTAATAATTTCAATTAGAGAATCTACAGCTTTTGCAGTTGGTATATTTCGTCTAACTACATCTTTTCCCTTGTAAAGAGTGATTCTATCTACACCAGAACCTACATA
>JACAFC010000265.1 GCA_013388515.1 Ignavibacteriaceae bacterium
CGTTAGAGCATTATTAAAAAGGAGTATTTGAGATGATTAAAAAACAATTATTTCCTTTAGTACTTTTAATCGTATTCATTCTTAATTCTCAATTTCTTTCTGCTCAAGACTCTCAAGATTCTATAAAAAACTCTCTGAAAAAAGGAAGTTGGTCATTGCAATTCCGGATTTCACCAAATTTTACATTAAGTACTTTCGATGGTTCAAATCTTTCTGCCAAAAAGCATCTAACCTCAAACAGCGCTATAAGATTTGGTATTGGACTTTCTGGGTATACTACTGATCGGGAAGGGACAACTTATCTGGAAAATCGGAGTAATATTTTTAGTGAGGAGCAATCGGATTATGAATCTTTACTAATAAATCTAAGTTGTTATTACCTTTATTATCCACATCCCCAACAGAAAATAAATATGTATTGTGGTGTTGGTCCACTGATTAGTTTTGCAAACTTTAATGACAAAATAAATAGACAAGATCTGAGTCAAGATACTTCCAGTATAGAGAAATTTTCCGAAGAGAAGTATCAATATTATGGTGTTGGCGTACTTGGATTGATAGGAATTGAATGGTTTTTGAATCAACAAATAAGCATTCATGCTGAATATGGTTCGTCTTTGTTATATGGGAGGGAAGAAAAAGAAGAGACTCTTGTATCTTCAGTTGAAACTTATAAGGAAAAATATACTAAAAAATCAGAAGAAAATAGAATCACCTTCAGATCAAATAGTATACAATTTGGTGTTTCTGTATATTTCTAATTAACATATTAAATATGCTCTAACTCCCACTTTAACGCGACCCGTCAGCTGACGGGCGCGTTAAGCTTGTACGTTAGAGCAAGGATTATGAGGCGCAGGCTGATCCGCTGCGCTGCCCGCGCCAGAGAAAGAAAAAAGAAAGAAATATTAAAAATGTTTTTTTAAGAATAAATGTTAGCACTGTAAGAAAATAAAAATTAAATTCTAACTGTGCGCTTGTAGCTAACTCGAAAATTGTCGGGCGGTCAAAGCGCAATATGTTATACCATTTCGAAGTAAAAAAGGATTGACACAAAATTAACAAATAAGGAGAGTCAGTACACATCTTATTAAAAAAATGAGGAAGTTATGTTTATTAAAAATTTGGCTGTAGTAATTTTATTAGCATTATTTATGTCCGTAGCACAAGCAGACCACAATTCTGATTTCTATTCTATAGGAGATTCAACACAAATGTCACCAAAAGAAATAATTATTACAAAAGAAAAGACAATTCTTAATCGCTGGAAAACAGGTGATACATTCGGATTCATTGAAGCTGCCGCCGAAGAAATAACCTATTTTGATCCTGGTTTAGAAAAACGCTGTACAGGTAAAAAAGAGTTTCATAACTGGATTGCTGCTTTTAACGGGACTTTCAGCTTTCCCGATTATGAATTGGTTGATCCGCAGGTTCAAATGCATGGGGATGTTGGTATTCTTACTTTCAACTTTATTGGATTTATGCAGGATGGTAGCAAAGAATATTTTAATACAACTGAAGTATACAAACTGATTGATGGGGATTGGAAATTAATAAGTTCTCACTGGTCACAAACTAAACCTAAACGATAATATTTATTTTAAAAGAAATCTTTATTTACTAAATTATTAATCAAAGAAAATGCTTTGGTTACATAGGTTTTGGTTAAATAAAGTAAAAAACGGTATAACCAGCTTATCAAGCCAACCGCTTCATTTGGTTTTGGTATATGCAAATTGAGTTTGTTTGGTTTTTTATTCATCGTTCTTATTAAATAACATTATCAGTTAAACAAAATATTGCCGCCGTAAACCGCTCGACCTCGGCTTATCGGCAATGTTGTTAGCCATAATTATTAAAACAATTTCAGGAGACTGATATGAAATTAATTTCTATTGTGATTGTTTTTTTAGTTTTATCTTTATCTGCATATTCGCAATTAACGCAAGAGATTGCTGCTGTGCTACCAATTAAATGTTCTGGTTTTGACAATGAAAATTTAAGTGAAATAATAACGGAATTGACACAAGACGCCTTTATAAAATATTCCAACTATAAAATAGTTGAGAAAAGCCAAGTAAATAAAATATTGAATGAACAGGGTTTTCAAATTTCAGGTCTAACAGAAAATGCAGTTGAAGCAGGAAAATTATTAGCAACGAACAAAGTAGTGGTTGGAAGTCTTGTCAAATTGGGAACTGAATTGACCTTAAGCTTAAGATTGGTTGACACCCAAAGTGGTGAAGTATTAAAATCGGAGAAAAAATCAGCAAGAATTGAAATAGAAGATATAAATAATGTCTTAATCGATCCTACTGTTCAAATATTAGTATCGGAAAAACCAGGGTCTATTATAACCATTCTTCTAAAATCTATAACAGGTCTGCCCAATATGGATATGCTATCTCCTTCAGATCCATGGTTGCAAGTTTATGTAGGTAACCGTTTAATAGGTAGAACTGATTTCATAAAAGATAATAATTCACCCCAATTCAACAAGAGATTTGAAATTACTGACTATTCAAATGAAATAATTAGAATAAAGGTCTTTGACCATGATGTAACTCAAGATAAATCTATTGGGGAGGTGGTTTTGAAAGAAACAAAATCGGGTTTATATCCTATTTTATTTGAATCTCCTGAAGGCAGTGTAGAAAACCGTGGTCAATTGGAAGTTGTATTTGAAAAATAAAGAAAAAACCGACTAACTAAGCAAATCAACCTGACAGCGAAGGGGTGGATGTTATTGGATATTTTGTATTTTAAAATATTCTTTAGTTTTTTTAGCTTGTATAAGTGCACTTTTCGTTATAGGTTATTTGCGGCGTTATATGCACTAAACTAAAAGAGTTTAAAATGGATTTATATGAATACATACACAAATTCTTTAATAAACAAGAACGATTTAATTTTCCATATAACATAGAATTAATTGAAAATTTTACCTGTAAAAACGGTCTTTATGTTTTATTTGAAAAAGGTGAATTATTTAATGAATATGACAGAATTGTCCGGATTGGTTCTCATGATGGGAATAATTGTCTTGTTAAAAGATTAAAAGATCATTTTTTAGCAAATAAACAAAGAAATAGTATTTTCAGAAAACATTTAGGGCGATGTTTACTAAATAAAGAACAAGACCCCTATCTTTGTGCATGGAATAAGCCATTTAAAAAAATTAAGGATAAGGAAAAATATAAAGATATAGTTGATCTTGAATATGAAAAAAAATATGAAAATTTAATATCAAATTATATAAGGCAAAATTTATCATTTTGTTTAATACCAAAAATTTATAATAAGCAAGAAAGAGATAAGATTGAAGAAGGCTTGGTTGCAATTCTATCTCAATCCACTTTAAAAAAATCTTCAGATAATTGGTTGGGCAATTGGCATCCAGATTGCCGAATCCGTGAAAGTAAAATTTGGAATTTAGAATATTTAAATGGCGATAAATTAAATTTAGAAGAATTTAAAAAGTTAATTGAAAGTAGATACTGTTTAAGTAGCATATAACCATTGGCTCAACTTGACCGCAGGGGCTGTGCGGTTATTGACGTTTTGCAGCCTACATCAAGTTTTATTTTTTATTTAAAGTTTGTGCGACGTATTCCTGCAGCAAGTTAGCCAAAACGTTAGGCGGCATAATTCCTCGTGAACACGTTGGTTTTTCGACGTAGACCCGACATTGTAATACATGGGTAATTACACATGTTGAAAAGGGACCCAAACGCGAAATTCATGTACAGAGTCGTCGGCTTCTTTAGAACTAAAAAGCTTTACCGCTTCTATGCGGGCAAGTGGTACACCCAGCGAGAATGGGTTGAAAAGGACTATCTTTATCTATTAGAGTATCAACGACGAGCACCATTATTGATTATGAGGGTTGACGAAAACAAGAGGCGGTGGTGGATGTTCAGGGATGAGTTTTATTGGGAAGATGAAGGATACAATGAGGAGGAAATACGCGCATTAATACTTGATAGAATTGAGCAACGGGAGAAAAAGGTGAAACGCGCAATGGCGCGTTTGGGTCAAAGTGATGTTTCTCAATCAACGTCACGAGAACCCATCCCTGATGATATTAAGCTGTTTGTATGGCAACGAGACGGGGGCCGTTGTGTAAAGTGCGGAAGCCAGAAAAACCTTGAGTTCGACCACATTATTCCGGTTTCCAAAGGAGGTAGTAATACAGCTCGCAATATTCAACTGCTTTGTGAGAAGTGCAACCGTGCCAAAAGCGCGAACCTATTCTAAGCCTTAACGCAAAAACCAACTATTGCCGCAAAACAAGCGCTGCTACCTGAAACCTGTTCCGCTGCGCTGTCCGCGCCAGAGAAAAAAGAAAAATAAATATTTATTAATGACAATAATTTTAAGATTAATTTTGGTAATTAAAATAAATGAAAAACAAAGTCTAACTAAGCGCTTATAGCTGACCCGAAAAGCGTCGGGCAGCTAAAGCGCAAACCGTTAG
>JACAFC010000084.1 GCA_013388515.1 Ignavibacteriaceae bacterium
ATGTTTATGATCCCATCTATCCTGGTAAGTCTCTGCTTCTTCCATATCAACTCTTTCACTTGCTGAAAGCCGGTCAGCTTCACGCACAATAGAGGTAAGATCTTTAGCATTCTGGTTATGGTGTTCGGAAATTATATTCTTTAGCGAAGGAATATTTTCTTTACCAACAATTTTTTCAAACCTATGTAAAAATCTTCCATCATCAATTAACGCAGCACCTAATTCGGGGTGTTTCTTTCTTGATGGGTTACCTGTACATCTTTGCACAAACTTCCCAATATCGTGAAAGAGTGCACCGAGAATGAGAGTTTTTTCTTCTGCTGTCATACAATTTTCCCTTAACTTTTATTTCAAACTTAATTGTTAACTATTGTCTATTCAATCTTCGAAACATTTCGGAAATGTTTTTTTCGGTTTTTTTAATAACCCAAATGACTAATGACGATTTACCACCTCTGCCATTCCAAACCCCATCGAATTTTTTTCGCCAAAACCACATTCATAGCCAACTTTGATTAGTTCTGGATTTCCTTTCAAAGTAAAAGGAGCTTGAATTCCAATAACATCCACCGCATTTTTATCACTTTCATTTATTGTGATTTTTTTCGTCACTCTTTTAAATTTTCTCAAATAATTTTCATCCCATTTTAATTCAAGCGGTTCTGCTTTTAGCTCTTTGCCCCAAATCAACTTATATTTATTCAAAAGATTCGCTGTTAATATTCTATTAATTTCCGCTTTATCCTCTGGCCGTAAATAATACTGCAAAGTTTTTCCATTATCATTTACCTTGACCGTAGATAACACCATAGGTGAATGCAGTAAGAACTTGTTAGTCTCTAAAATCTCAGTTTCTGGTACTAACTCAACTTGCTTAATTCTGAATTCAGTTGTTCTATAATTTGAATACAAATTAATTTTTTGCTGTTCAAAAGTTCCTATCACAAAATTTTTAACAAAGTCATCAATTAATGGAGAGGTAATGTAAAGGTTGGCATTGGGAGCAATCATTTTTATAGCACCATACTCAACTTGAATTTCTTCAAACTTTAAAGCAAAACAAAAAAGTTTATATGTCCTTCCGTTTTGACGGAATCCTATATCGTGCAAAAACTGCGAAAACTCCGGTGAGCCAAATCTTAGAAGATTATAAATTGCCGCAGATAACGGATAGTTATAATTAGGTGAAAGAATTGAATTTCTTTCCGCAGTTAAATATACCCTCAGTCGCAATTACTTCCCTCAATTGCTTTTTCTTAGTGATAACTTAAATAGTAAATATCACTATTTCAAGGATTTTATCATTAAAAAATGTTTTTATTTCAGACACTTCTAAAAATTTATTTTAAGATCGATGTTTCTGAGTAGCTCCCAAGAAGCAATCTGGAATTTTACAAATAGCTCAGTTTTTGTTTGTTTCTCCCTACGAACCTGCTGACTAAAAGACTAATTTTAGATCTCAAAAACAGATTTTTAAATTTTTCAGAAACTTCTATTTATGGATTTTTCATATAGATAATTTGGTTACCCACATTTACCTTATTAATTTTGATTAACGAATTTTTTAATTATTGCTGATACCAAAATGAACAACCAATCTAAAAACACTCCTTTCGATTATGAAATTGTAACTCAAAAAATGATTGAGAACAATCTGGAAAACCCTGGAAAGGCATCTATTCGTGAAATAAAAAAATTAATTGATGATATTGAAACTGCTACAAGAAAGAAATTTATAAGAATGGAAATGGGGGTACCGGGTCTGCCTCCTTCCAAAGTGGGCGTGGATGCCGAAATTGCCGCACTAAAAAACGGAGTTGCGGCAGTATATCCTGATATTTTTGGTATTAGGCCTCTTAAAGAAGAAACTTCCAGATTCGTTAAACTTTTTATGGACATAGATGTTAGTCCTGAAGGCTGCATACCTACCGGTGGTTCCATGATGGGAAGTTTCGCATCATTTATCACAATCCATAAATGTAACCCTCTCAAATACGTCACACTTCTAATTGATCCGGGATTTCCTGTTCATCATCAACAATTAGTTGCACTAGGGCAAAGGTTTGAAACCTTTGATGTTTATAATTATCGAGGTGAAAAACTAAGAGGTAAGCTAGAATCTATTTTTAAAAAGGGAAATATTAGCTGCGTTTTGTACTCTAATCCAAATAATCCATCATGGATTTGTTTTACAGAACGAGAACTAAAAATAATAGGTGAACTCTGCAGCAAGTATGATGTTATCCCGATAGAAGATCTGGCATACTTTGCAATGGATTTTAGACGCGATATGTCTAAACCAGGTGAACCACCATATCAGCCTTCGGTTGCTAAATACACTGATCATTATATTCTTACGATTTCTAGTTCAAAAGCATTTAGTTACGCAGGACAAAGAATTGGTATGATGGTAATTTCAGATAAACTTTATAACCGACGATATCCATATTTAAAAAATTTTTATTCAAAGGATACTTTTGGTCACAGTGTTATTTTTGGCAGTATATACGCAATTTGTGCCGGTGTTTCTCATTCTGCACAATACGCTTTAGCAGCAATTCTTAAAGCAGCTAACGATGGAAAATTGAACTTTGTAAATGAGGTTAAAGAATATGGCGAAAAAGCAAAAGTAATGAAAAAGTTATTCACTGATAATGGTTTTTATATCGTTTATGACAAGGATGAAGATGAACCCATTGCAGACGGTTTTTATTTTACTTTTGCATATCC